>CALINZ010000142.1 GCA_938045085.1 uncultured Collinsella sp.
CGAAACAGTTCAAACGTAACGATATTACCATCCCGCCGCGCAAGTGCAAAAAAGAGGGTCGGCACAATGCCGGCCCTTCAGCGAAATTGCATGTTAGCGCGTATGAATATTAACCCGAATTACCCCGCTAGTTGTCGTCATCGTCCATGGAGCCGTCGATGCCGGTTTTGGTATCGTCGTCCGAGTTGGAGTCATCGTCCTTGGCGAAGGGATTCTTGAAGAAGCCCGTGGCATCGGGTTGCAAACCCGAGAGCTTGATCCAGGGATTATCGAACTCGGGCTTAGGCATCGCCTGGGCCTCGGGCGCAGTCTCGTTACCGATGAGCTCGGACTCATAGATGAAGGTGTCGTCACCGAGCGCGTCGTAAGCGGCGACCGGGTTGCCATCGGCATCGCGGTACGGCGTGCCCTTAAACACGGCTCCGTCATAGGCCACAAGCTGGCGGCCGGTCTCATTCTCGAAGTAGTACACGAAGATACCCTTGAGGGCCGCACACAGCGGGATGGCAATAATCATGCCGATGGGACCCATGAGTGCCGAGCCAATAACGAGCGCCGTGAGGCTCATGATGGGATGCACCTGCACCGAGCTCTGCATGACCTTAGGCGAAATCACGTTATCGGTGACGTTTTGGGCCACCATCGTCACGATGAGCGTCCATAACGCCAACATGGGACTGAACATGAAACCGAGCACCGTGGCGATTGCTGCGCTCACCCAAGGACCGACGACCGGAACCAAATGCATGATGCCAGTGAAGATAGCCATGAGCGCCGCATACGGATGGCCGATGATCAGGAAGCCGATAAAGGCGAGGAAACCACCGCAGATGGACGTCACGACCATACCGCGCATGTAGCCGCCGACAGAGCGCGAAAGAATCGCGACCATAAAGCGGTACGAGGTCTCCTTCTCCTGACCGATGATGGTGCAAATCTCGTGGTGCATGCGAGGGTAGTCGCAGGCCATCCAGTAGGCAAGCACCAGACCAAGGAAGATCACGAACAACTGCGAGGCCGTATTGGTGATGAGCGGGAACACACCGCGGCCAAGCTCGGCAGCGATCTGAGACACATACTTCGATGCCACGGTAACCAGCGACGAAAGATTATCGTCCAAATACTCCTTGAGCGGCGTGTTATTGAGCGTCTTGGCATGCGAGATCATCTCATTGAGATCGCCACCCGCAACACGAAGCTGCTCGGGCAGGCGGCTCAGGACTTCCATGATCTGACCAAAGAGAATCGGCGACAAGATGCAAACGACACCGACGAGCACGGCAACAACAACAATAAGCGCGATAAGCGAACCGATGCCGCGATTCACGCCATGGTGCTCGAGCCAGTTGGTGATCGGGGACATCACAAAGGCAATGATGGAACCAACAGCGAGAAACTCGATAACCGGCGCCAGGATGCCCATAAGGTTAAAGATGACAGCGGCGATGACAATGCAGCCGACAACAGCCCAAATGCGAAGCGTCAGAATGCGGGTGTCGCGCAGCACGCGATCGGTTTGTTGGGGGCGCTCACTCATGAACGAATCATCACTCCGTCGGGGTCGATCTTGTCCTGAATCTTCTTAAGCGTGCGGCGCAGCAGGCGCGAAACCTGCACCTGAGAAATACCCAGCTTCTTGGCGATCTCGATCTGGGTCATGCCCTTTACAAAGCGCAGCTCGATAACCTCGCGCTCGCGCGGCGAGAAATCACGGATGGCTTCCTCGATCACCAAGCGGTCATCGGTAAAGTCGAGCTCATTGTCGTCGTCGGCGTAACGGTCGAGAATCGAGGGGGCATCGTCGGAATCGGACGCACCAGGAGCCTCGATGGGCACCGAGGTATAGGCCGAAGACGATTCCATGGCCTCCAGCACCTCATCGACAGTCACATCTAGATACTCAGCGATCTCCTCAACCTTGGGCGAACGCTGCAGCTCGTTGGTAAGTTTGTCAGTAGCCTGGTTGACCTTGGCCGAGAGCTCCTGCAGACGACGCGGTACGCGCACACTCCAGCCCTTGTCGCGAAAATGGCGTTTGATCTCGCCCAGGATAGTGGGTGTCGCAAACGTCGTGAACTCGAGTCCGCGCTCGGGATCAAAACGGTCGATAGCCTTGAGCAAGCCCAGATAGCCGACCTGCATGAGGTCGTCGAGCGGCTCGCCGCGATTCTTAAATTTGTTGGCAAGAAACCTTACCAGGTTCATATGGGACATGACGAGCTGCTCACGGGCGTCCGGATCACCGGTCTCCTTGTAACGACGAAACAGCTCGCGGGTTTTCTCCTTGTCCCAAGCGGTCTTGCCGCTCCGGGAACGTTCGGTCATATTAGATATCCGCCTTGAGGTCGAGGGAAAGCGTCAGGGGCGCCGTAGTCTTTTCGTAGGAGTCGCACACGCTCGCGAGGATGAGCTCGGCATACACCGCAGCCTGGTCATCTTCATCGACCGTAGCCTGGTCGCCAAAGGTAATAGTCATGCCAACGTGGGTCTCATCGACATCGAATTTGATGGTGATGTCATCGCAGTCGACCGCGGTGCAACCAAAGATGAAAGCCTCCTCAGCAGCCATGCGGATGTCCTCGATGCGATCGACAGACATAGAGCACAGGGCACCAACGTTGGCTGCCGTCATGCGCACAAGGCGAGCGAGACGCGGGTCACCGGCAACGGTCAGCGTGATAGGGCAGGTTGCTTCGCTACTCATCGCAGGACTCCTCAGAGGTCTCGGCGGGCGTATAGGTGTAATACTGAGCCGGCTTGGATACAGACTTCTGACCATCATCGTCGCCCGCGGCGGCCTCGTCCTCGCCAATTAGGACGCGCTCGGTAGGCTGCTCGGCCTCCGCAGCGGCAGCGGCGAGCTTGCGATCTGCGTCGGCTGCAGGAGCCTTCACCTTATTGAAGAGCTTCTGCACAGCACCGGCGGCAGAGTCGGTCACGCTCGACACAGCATTGCTGGCCTCGGCCATGCTGCCCGTAACCTCGGAAATGTCGCGAACCACGGCTTCGACCTCTACGAGATTGGAGGTAAGGGCATCGACCGCGGTCTTGCTCGACTTAAGCAGCGGCTCCATCTGGGCAAGCGCCGGCGTAAGCTCATCGACAGCGCCATCGAGCTTTGCCACCACAGGCTGAGCCTCGGCGATGGTGTTGTTGAGGTCGTTCACGGTCTTATCGAGCGAGTCGACAACATTGCGGGTCTTGCGCAGGGTAAGCGCGAGCTCAGCGATGGCCCACACGCCGGCAACGGCGAGCAACAGCAGGGCGATTTGAATGGGACTCATACAAGCCTCCCGGAAGAATCGAAATACAGACGCTTTTCATGGTACCCCAAAGGGGACCGAACATGCCAAGAGCAGCAACGTGGGACAAAATTATCAGCAGCTACTTCGGTGCATTCCCGCTGCGGTCGCGTTCGCTTTGCTCCACGCGCCACTCTTCCCAGCCGCGCCCGGCAGGCTGCCAGAACGCACCGCGCTCCAGCCCCTCGGGCAAATAGCGCTGATCGACCCAGCCTTCGGGATAATCGTGCGGGTATTTATACACACCGTAGTCGTCGCTGCCTGGGCGATGGCGATCGCGCAGATAACTCGGCACCTCACGAAGGCCACTAGAATGGATATCGGCCAGTGCCGCATCAATGGACGCCTCACAGGCATTGGACTTAGGCGCCAAACAAACATAGAGCGCAGCCTGCGCGAGGTTAATACGGCACTCGGGATAGCCAATGACCTCGGCAGACTTAAACGCGGCATGTGCCACCAAAAGCGCCTGCGGGTCGGCGTTGCCAACATCCTCAGAAGCGTGAATCATAATGCGGCGAGCGATAAACTTAGGATCCTCCCCAGCATCGATCATGCGCGCGAGCCAATAGATCGTGGCATCGGGGTCGCTACCGCGCATGGACTTGATGAACGCACTGATGATGTCGTAGTGCATGTCGCCGTTTTTGTCATACGTAAAGCCGCGACGCGGGTTGGCGATCTTTACGTCATCCACGGTGATGGGATAGCGCTCCCCC
>CALINZ010000143.1 GCA_938045085.1 uncultured Collinsella sp.
ACGGCGCAGCTCGTAGGTGTTTTCGGTCTTGGTGTTCACGTTGCGCCCGCGATAGTTGATCTCGCCCTCCACGCGGCAGCCGCGAATCTCGCGATTCATGAGGTTGAGGCTACGCAAGAAGGTCGACTTACCGCAGCCCGAAGGCCCAATGAGCGCCGTGATCTCGCCCTTGTGGAAGTCGAGCGACGTATTGTGCAGTGCATGGTGGTCGCCATAGTACACGTTGACGTCCTTGGTGGAGAGCACGACCTCGTCGCTCACGGCCTTGCCGCTCACGCGCACGCGCTTCTCGCTCTCCCCCACGCTCGACAGGAAGTCCCGGGTGTCGGACGATGCCGCTTCGGTTGCGGGCGTTACATTCATCTCGCTCATTCGGCCGTCATCTTCCTTGCCAGTTGCTTGCCCACAATGCGGGCGATTACGTTAAACAGCAGCACGCAAATCATCAGCAGTGCAGCGGTGCCCCAGACGATCTGCTGGGCCTCGGGGCTGCCCTCGCCATAGATCTTGTAGATGTGCACGGCGAGCGACTCGCCGGGACGGAACACGTTCCAAGCGCAGGTGGGGCTCGACAGGTTAAAGCTCAAGAAGTTCAGGCGAACCGGCGAGCTCATACCCGAGGTAAAAAGCAGTGCTGCGGCCTCGCCAAACACGCGACCGGCCGAAAGCACGATGCCCGTCACGATGGCAGGCATGGCCTCGGGGATCAGGATGTGCAGCGTGGCCTCCCAGCGAGTGAGGCCCATGGCCAGGCACGCATCGCGCTGGGCCTGCGGCACGTCCTCGAGCGCCTGCTGGATCACGCGCACCAGGATGGGGATGTTGAACATCGTGAGCGCGACGGCGCCGGAGATGATGGAGTACTTCCAGCCCAGCTGCACCGAGAACACCAGAAAACCGAACATGCCGACGACGATGGAAGGCAGCGAGGACAACGTCTCGATGGCGGTGGAGGCGATGTCGCGGATGGGCCCATTCGGCGCGTACTCAACCAAAAAGACCGCGCCACCCAGGCTGATGGGCACCGAGATGATCAGGGTGATCAGCAGCAGGTAGAACGAGTCGAACAGCTGGTAGAGCACGCCGCCCTGCGTTCCGTTGGCGCGCGACGGCTCCGTGAGAAAGCCCGGCTGGAACAGCGTCGAGATGCCCTCGAACAGGATATAGGCCACCATGGAGACGACGATGAGCATGACGATGGCGACGATCGCCGTCAACACGCCCGTGGCGAAGCGGTCCTGCTTTTGGACACGCCCGAGCCTCGCCTCGTCGATGTGGATACGCGTGCTAGCCACGAGCCTTCGCCCCCTTGCGGCCGATAAGGTGGATGATCAGGATGAAGATGAGACTCATGCCCATCAGCAGCAGGCCGAGCGCCCACAGAACATCGTCTTGGGCCGAGCCCTCGGCATAGACTGCCATGGACGTGGTGAGCGTGGTGGTGATGGTGGACGCCGGCGACAGCAGCGACGTCGGCATGGCCTCGATGCCGCCGATGACCATGCGCACGGCGAGCGTCTCGCCAAAGGCGCGGGTCATGCCCAAGATAACCGCGGTCATGAGCGACGGCATGGCGGACTTGAGCACCACGTGCCAGATGGTCTGCCAGCGGGTGTAGCCCAGCGCGAGCGAGCCCTGTCGGCGCGCAGGCCATCGACCGAAAGCGTGGTCATGGTCGGCAGGATCATGACGGCCAGCACGATGGCGCCGGGCAAGATGCCCAGGCCCGTGCTCACGTGGAAAACGCTCTTCATAAGACCGACGACCACGTGAAAACCGATCAGGCCAAAGACGACCGAGGGGATGCCGGTCAAAAGCTCAATGAGCGGCTGAAAGATCTTAGAGCCAAACTTAGGGCTAATCTCGACCGCAAAGATGGCAGAGCCGATGGCGATGGGCAGCGCGATGAGCGTGGAGAGCACCATGACCGCAAACGAGGTGACAATCAGGGGCAGGGCGCCGGTGTAGGGCAGGCCGCTTTCGGCTGTGTTGGCCAGGTCCCACTTGGTGCCGGTGAAGAACTCGACGACCGAAACGCCGTCCTTGAGAAAAGCCGAGAGGCCCTTTTGGGCGACCATAAAGATGAGCGCGGCAACGACAAGCGTCACGAGCGCAACGCACGCGCCCGTGACGCCCAGGCCCACGTTCTCAAGGTCGCGCTTTGGCAGCTGTTTTGCCATTGCAAACCTTTCCGGGGCGATTACTTATTTAGCGGAGACCTTGCCGCTGGCGTCCTTGACGACCTTCATGGCAGAGACGGGGATAAAGCCCTGCTCCTCGACGAGCTTGCCCTGGACGTCATCGGAAAGCATGAACTCCAGGAAGGCCTTGGTGACCTCGTCGGCGTCCTTGGAGCAGTACATGTGCTCGGTAGCCCAGATCTTGAAGGAGTCATCAGTGACATTCTTGCTCTTGGGCTCGACGCCCTCGACCTTGATGGCGTTGAACTTGGAGTCATCGAAGTGCGAGAAGTCGAGGTAGGAGATGGCGTTATCGGTGCTGCCCATCTGAGTCTGGACGTCGCCGGACTTGTCGAGCTCGGCGTCGCCCTTAAAGTCGACGGCCTCGTCGCCAAAGACGGCGGCCTCGAAGGTGGCGCGGGTGCCGGAGCCGGCCTTGCGGTTGAGGACGACGATGGTGGCGTCGTCGCCGCCGACCTCCTTCCAGTTGGTGATCTGGCCAGAGAAGATGCCCTTGAGCTGCTCGAGGGACAGGTCGTCGACCGTCACGTTCTTGGAGACGACGGGACCCATGCCCACGACGGCGACCTCATGGTCGACGAGGTTCTTGACCTGGTCGGCCTCGAGCTTGGTCTCGGCGAAGACGTCGGAGTTGCCGATGGTGACGGTGCCGGCGGCAACAGCGGTCAGGCCCTTGCCCGAACCGTTACCCGAGCCGGAGACGGAGACGTCCGGGTTGGCATCCATGAACTTCTCGGCAGCGGCCTCGACGAGAGCCTGGAACGAAGAGGCGCCGTCGTAGGTCACCTCGCCGGAGACAGACTCGGCAGCGGCAGCGGCGCTGCCCTTGTCGGCGGCATCGGATGCGCCGGAGCCGCCGCACCCAACGAGACCGAGACCGACGATGCTGGCAAGACCACCAGCGAGGCCGAGGAACTGACGACGAGAATAAGCCTGATCGAGCATGATCTTCCTTTCATACATGCGATTCGCGGGCACCCTGCCCGCTTTGCTGTTTGGAAAGATACGGCCTCGATCGGGCAGCACCAGCGCCAACTGCGGTTTTTTACGGGCATCTGATAGACCCTTACCGCAAGCGCAGCACGGCCTTTACAAACGAATAACAAACCCGGCATTTAGCGTGGCGCGCCTTTTACACCAATAAAAACAAAGTTGCGGTGAAATAGTTCCTGCTTGGCCATCAAATGGCCCATTCTAGGAACTATTCCACCGCAACTTAGATTGGCAAAACGCCGCAACCTTAAAGCTCGAGCTCGTTGAGCCTTAAGATCGCAACAATATAGATCTTGAGCGCCTGCTTGAGCTGTTCCTCGTTGGCGCACTCGTTGGGGCCGTGCATCTGGCCGCCCCACGAGGGCAGCTCCAGGCCGGTCTCCTCGGGGCCAAACGAGACGGCGCGGGCAAAGTTGCGCGCGTACGTGCCGCCGCCCATGGCAAAGGGTTCAGCATGCTTGCCGGTGAACTCGTTATAGGTATCGATAAGCGCCTTCACGGCCGGATCATCGGCAGAGACCGAGAACGGCACCTTCGCGCGACCCAGCTGGCACGTCACGCCGAAACGGCCCACGAGCGGATCGAGCTGCTCGCGGATGGTATCGGCACTCGTGCTGTCGGGGAAGCGCACGTCGATGACCTGCTCGATATGGCCATCCGCCACGCGGATGACGCCAGCGTTGCAGGTAAGCGGGCCAAACGCCGGACTCGTCGCATCGATACCCAGGCCGCGGCCATAGGCGTCCGCATGCACAAAGGCCAAAAACTTGACAAACTCGTGCTCGGCGGGCGTCAACAGGCGCTTGTCACGGGCGCCAAACGCGTCCTCGGCCTCGCGCAGATACGCCACGATCAGGCCGACAGCGTTGATAGTGCCCTCAGGCATCGAGGCATGACCGCCAATGCCGTGGGCAAAAATCTGCGCATGCCCGTTATCGAGTGTCGTGATCTCAAGGCGATCGGCGTTCTCGACCGGCGCCGGCAGCTCATCGGCGGCAATCGCGAGCTCGCAGATGGACTGCGACGGAATGGCATTGCTCGCCTCGGCGCCGCTCCACGACACGATGCGCCCGCCGTCGATCTTGGAGCTCACGAACGTCGCCCCAAACTGGCCCTTCTCGGCATTGCAGACCGGGAACTCGGCATCGGGCGTAAACAAAAAGTCGGGGTCTGCGTGGTTCTCCAGATAATGGTGAACGTCGGACATGCCCACTTCCTCATCGCAGCCCAGCAGCGCGCGGAAAGCATAGCGCGGGGTAATGCCGTGCTTGAGCAGATAAGCGCCGGCGTAGAGCGACAGCACCGCCGGACCCTTGTCGTCAATCACGCCGCGACCGAGCAGCCAGCCCTCGCGGCGCTCCATCGCAAACGGGTCGGTGTTCCAACCGGGGCCAGCGGGAACCACGTCCACGTGGCAGATAGTCGCGAGCTGCTTGTCGCCGCGACCCGGGATATCGGCGATTCCCACATAGCCCCCGTCGTCGCTCGTCTGATAGCCGAGCTTTTGCGCAATGCCGAGCGCGCAATCGAGCGCGTCACGGACCGGGCGGCCAAACGGCGCACCGGGCTCCGCATCGGCAGCAACGGCCACGGACGGATAGCTCACCAGTTGTTCGATATCGGCAACGACATCCTCCCAGACCTCGTCGACATACTCGGCAACGCTCTGCTCCACCTGATTCATGAACGACCTCCTTACCAATGAGCGACGGGTACGCCCGCCCCTCACATTATGTCTATTAGATAGCGAAAAGTTTAGCAAGCTCGGCCACCGAGTGCACCACCGCATCGGCGCCCGCGGCCTCGTGCTCCCCCGGCGCTGCCGCGCCCGAATAGATGCCAATGCACGGCACGTCCATCGCGTGCGCGCCCTCCACATCGTTAAAGCGATCGCCGATCATCACGGCATCGTCGGCCGTCGCGCCGAGCGCCGCCAGGGCATCGCGAACCGAATCGGCCTTGGTCTCGCGTCCCTGCGGCGGATTCATGCCAACCACAGCTTCGAACTGGCAAAGCCCCAGCTCATGAACCATATCGATGCACTTCGCCTCCATGCGAGACGTCGCCACGGCCATACGCTTGCCCTGGGCGGCCAACCCATCCAGCAGCTCGGGGACCCCATCGAACACGGGGTACTCCTCCGGCCCCAGCTCATCAAAAAAGGCGCGGTACTCGTCGGCCACCACAAGCGACTCCTCGCGGGAAAAGCCGTAAAAGTCGTGAAAGCTCTTCCACAGGGGCGGCCCGATCATACGGCGCAGATCACCCATCTGCGCCTCCGAAAACCCGCGCGCAGCCAGCGTCTTGCGCGTCGAGGTCATCACTGCCCGGCCCGTATCTGCCACCGTGCCGTCAAAATCGAACAACACGACCGGCCGTTTGCCTATCTCCAACGCCTCCATCGGCATTCCTCTTCCCCAGTTGACGATTTCCACACCGACACTTCAAACTGTTGACTATTCAACAATTGAACCTAGTAATGTGGAACGACTCTACTATACTTGTCGCACTTTGCTCTCAGAAGGCGGCGCGCAAGCGCCCCAACGAAAGGTGCAATTATGTCTTTTGCCATCATAACCGACTCCACGTCGGACATCTCCCCCGCCCACGCTCAAGAGCTCGGCATTTACGTGATTCCGCTGCATGTGATTATCGAGGGCGAGGACCTGCTCGACCAGGTGCAGATTACCGCCGAGGAATACGTCGCGCGCATGGCCGGCTCCGAGCAACTGCCGCACACCTCGCAGCCGAGCGCCGGCGAGTTCAAGGCACTCTTTGACCGCGTGCTCGCCGACGGCCATGATAGCGCCATCTTTATCTCACTGTGCAGCGAGTGGTCCGCCTGCTATGCCAACGCCAGCCTGACGGCCGAAACGCACGAACTCGACGTGCGCTGCATCGACTCGCGCACCGGCTCGGGTGCCGAGGGCCTGCTGGTGGAGTACGCGCGGGCCATGCGCGAAGATGGCCGCAGCCTGGACGAGACCGAGGCGCAGATCCGCGCGACGCTGCCCGACGCCCACCTGCTGCTGATTCCCCGCACGCTCGAGAATCTCGTTAAGAACGGCCGCGCGCCCAAGCTCGCCGGCCAGCTCACGCAAATGCTCAACATTCGCCTGGCCGTTTCGCCGGAGTGGAAATCGGGCGAGATCAAGGCAATCAAAAAGGGCCGCGGCGCCAAGCGCATCGTCGCCAACACCATGGCAGATTGCCTCGCGTTTTTGGACGAGCACCCGGGCTCAAGCGTGCGCGTGCTCACGACCGGCGCCGCCGAGGAGCAGGAACTTGTCAACGAGGCGCTCGCGGGCCAGGACTACGTAGACGCCGGCACCGGCCCCATCGGCTGCACCATCGCCACCCACGTAGGCGTCGACGCCATCGCCATCAGCTACTGCCCCCGCTACCAACCTGCCAAATAGGGACAGGTTTATTTTGGCAGGTTTTATCTGGGCAAACGTCCAGCGCCAACAAATACCAGCCTGACTAGATCGGGCAGGCAGGAGCTATCGAACAACCAAGGTACAGCCAGCCGTAGCAAAGCCATCATGCCGGTGCACCCCAACTCAAGGCGCGCCGGCATCCCTTTAGGAATTGCGGTGGGAAAGGGGCCGAATAGTCGAAAGACAGCGAACCGCCGAATGCCGCTCACGGAGCGGCACCCCACTATCACCGAACCAAAATCAAAGTCGAGTATCTCAAATAGCCGAAATGGCGTACCCTCATCCCAATGAACGCAGACAAGAATGGCATTCAAATGAGCAACGCCGTGCATCAATACGCCCTTTTCGGGAACGCCTTATTCAAACTCAATAAAACGGTTGTCCACGCTTCGGATCCGCGTAAGCAAATCGTCATCTGTAGCAACGGTCCAGACATCCGTTACGCGACACTCGAAGAATGGGACAAAGCCGGCAAATCTTTCAACGAACATGCACAGACCGAGGGCATCGTTACCAGCGCGAGCCCAGCGCGCGACAAACTCGAGCTCTTTCGCAATCTTTTTTCCGGTCGCAAAGATGTGCACGCTCACGGGTATCGCAGAAAAGACGGGGGCATCGGCTATACACCCGCCTGCGCAAATGAGTGGAGGCCAGGCATTTGTCCCAAAGCAAACCATCAGAGAATTAAATGCGCTGAATGTCGCAGCCGCACATTCCTTGAGCTGAACGATGCCGCCATTATCGCCCATTTCAAAGGCAGCGACGACAGGCTCCGGGACGTCATAGGTCAATATGTTCTCGACAAAGACTGCAACACGAATGTCCTTGTCATCGATTTTGACAAAGCCGACTGGAAAGAAGCGGCAAACGCTATCAGGCTTGTCGCAAAGAAGCATGGAATCGATGCAGCGATTGAGCGATCGAGGTCAGGCAACGGCGCGCATATCTGGTTTTTCTTTCTCGAATCTGTGAGCGCAAAGACCGCGCGGGATTTTGGGAGCTGCCTTATCATCGAAGCGGCGGCGCTCAACAAGTCAATCACCTTCGAAACCTTTGACCGAATGCTACCCGCACAGTCCACCATTCCTGAGGGCGGCTTTGGAAATCTCATTGCGCTGCCTTTTCAGGGAAAAGCGCAGCGGAAAGGAAACAGCGTATTTGTTGACGAACGATTCGAGCCCTTTCCCGACCAATGGCTTTACCTTTCGCAAATCCAACTAATCTCGCGTGCGACGGTGGATCGTCTGATCGAGGACACCGAAAACAAACCGCTTGGAATAGCAACAGCTGCAGCGACAAACAAAACCAGGCGCAATGTCCAAAAGCCACGAAAGCGGCTCCCGCTCACGCCACGAGACTTCCCCTCGAACCTGCCCGTCACACAAGCCGATATGCTCTACATCCCCGAAAAGTCTCTGAGCCCGGCAGCTCAAATGGAAGTCCGCAGGCTTGCGACATTTGCCAACCCGGAGTTCTTCCGTGCGCAATCTATGCATCAATCAGTATTCGGCAAACCGCGACTCATAGACCTCAGCGAACTTAGAGATGGCCGCGTCGCGATTCCCAGAGGCTGCAAAGCCCAACTTGAGCAGCTGATTCAAGAAACCCACGTTACTGCCCATTATTCAGACGAACGTAGCACGGGCAATCCAATTGAGATGGCATTCAAAGGGACCCTTCATCCCGAACAGCAAATTGCCGCCGACCAGATGCTTAAATACGAAGACGGAATCATGTCTGCACCAACGGGCTTCGGTAAAACCGTCATCGGAGCTTATCTTATTGCCGCCGTTGGTCTTCCGGCGCTCGTCATTGTTCCAAAGACCGCGCTCATAGCCCAATGGAAATCGCAGCTCGAACGATTTCTCGACATTACGGACACCAGAGAGCCGGTCCGAACGCCAAAAGGACGAATCAGCAAAAAGCAACCTCCCCTTATTGGACAAATCGGAGGGGGCAAAACCGCCGTCAGCGGCCTTATCGACGTCGCTTCCTTTCAGTCGCTATCCGGCAAAGACTCCCAAACCGGGGAGCCGATAGTTAAGGACCTTGTTTGTAATTACGGCCTCATTATCTGCGACGAATGCCACCATGCTGCCGCGCCTCAGCTCGAGCTC
>CALINZ010000144.1 GCA_938045085.1 uncultured Collinsella sp.
GAGGAACAGCATGAAGATCCAGATCTGGGGCAAATCCAAATGCTTTGACACAAAAAAGGCCGAGCGCTATTTTAAGGAGCGCCGCATTAAGGTGCAGTTTATCGACCTTAAGGAAAAGGAGATGAGCAAGGGCGAGCTCACGAGCGTGATGCAGGCGGTCGGCGGCATCGACAAGCTGCTCAACCCCAAAGCCAAGGACGAGGAAACGCTCGCGCTCATCCAGCACCTTACCCCCAGTCAGCGCTTCGACAAGCTGCTCGAGAACCAGCAGGTTCTAGCCGAACCCATCGTGCGCAACGGCAAAAAGGCCACCGTCGGTTATTGCCCCGATGTATGGGGAGCCTGGGAGTAGCTTGTGTTATTTGCCGGCGCGTGGGTATAAGAGCAGGCGTTTGGCATAAGATTCAACTGTAAGCCATGTCTAACAAAGGAGGGCACATGCCCAACAAACCCGTGAAGATCATCATGCTTACCGGATACCTCGGTGCCGGCAAGACCACGCTGCTCAACCACATCCTCGCTAACGACGGCGGCATCCGCGCCGCCGTGATCGTCAACGACATCGGCGAGATCAATGTCGACGCCAGCCTCATCGCCGACGGCGGTCTTTCCGAAACCGATGACCTCATCCCGCTCACCAACGGCTGCATCTGCTGCACGCTTTCGGACGACCTTGCCAACCAGCTGCAGGGCATCGCCGATTCGGGCGACTTCGACTACATCATCATCGAGGCATCGGGTATTTGCGAGCCCATCCCCATCGCCTACACCATCTCGAGCTTCTGCGACGAGGCCAAGGTGGGCGGCGAGCCCAAGCTCGCGCTCGACAACATCGTGGCCGTGGTCGACTGCGCCCGCATGTACGACGAGTTCAACGGCGGTCGCGACCTGCTGACCGAGGATATCGACGAGGACGACATCGAAAGCCTGCTCATCCAGCAGATCGAGTTCTGCTCCACGCTGATCCTCAACAAGACCGATACCGTGAGTCCCGAGCAGATCGCCGAGCTCAAGGCCATCGTGCGCAGCCTGCAGAAGGACGCCGTGATTGTCGAGGCTCAAAACGGCGAGGTCCCCATGGAAGAGCTGCTCGACACCGACCGCTTCGACTTTATGCGCGCTTACAACTCCGCCGCCTGGATCGAGGCCATGGAGCATCCAGAGGAGCACGACGACCCCGAGGTGCTCGAGTACGACATCGAGACCTTTGTGTACTCGCGCCGCAAGCCGTTTGACCTGCAGAAGTTCACCAATTTTGTTGAGCAGGAGTGGCCCGACGAGGTCATCCGCGTCAAGGGTCCGCTGTGGCAGACCGGCGATCCGGACATGTGCTACATGTTTGAGCAGGCCGGCCACCAGATGCGCCTGATGGAGAACGGCCTGTTTGTCGACTCGGCGCCCGAGGGCGAGAAACAGAAGATCATCGACGAGAACCCCGAGATCATGCAGATTTGGGACGACGAGACGGGCGACCGTATGACGAGCCTGTGCATCATCGGCCGTCACATGGACAAGGATGCGCTCATCGCCTCCCTCGATGCCTGCCTGACCGACTGGCACCGCGCCTAGGTTTATCCAAGCGGGTATTTTTCCGCTTACGTAACCGCCAAACCACCACGAAGGTGCCCTTCGTGGTGGTTTTTCGTTCTGAGCCAAGGAGATTCATGTTCAACATTGTGCTGTATGCGCCCGAGATTCCGGCCAATACGGGCAATATCGGCCGCACCTGCGTGGTTACCGGCGCCCGCCTGCATCTGGTGGAGCCGCTGGGGTTTTCGCTCGACGACAAGACGGTGCGTCGCGCCGGACTGGGCTACTGGCAAAACTTGGACGTGACGACCTATGCCAGCTGGGAGGATTTCCTTGCGCGTAACGGCCTCTCCCCTACCGACGAGCGTCTGCATCTGCTGACCAAAAAGGCGCGCAGGACCTATGCGCAAAGCACCTACCGTGACGGTGACTACTTGGTCTTTGGCAGCGAGAGCTCGGGCATTCCCGAGGAGCTGCTCGCCGCGGCGCCCGAGCGCTGCGAGCGCATCCCCATGCTGCGCGATTGCGACTCACTCGATAACGCCGAGACTTGGGAAGCTCACGAGGAATCGCTCGGGCATACCGAGGACAGCCACGAGGCCATCCTGCAGCAGGATATCTGCGGCAACTTCGTTAACCCCGACGACTACCGCATCAGCGCGCTCAACCTCTCCAACAGCGCCGCCATCGTCCTCTACGAGGCCCTACGCCAGGCAGGCTTTCCGGGAATGTGACAAAGGGACTATCCTTTTGCCACATTCGAGCGCCACGTCGATGGCACACACGCCTAATTGATGCTCTAGATAAAGGCCCTCACTTTTAATCAGAATTAACTAAAGTAAAATGAAGTTAAACGGCGGTGTGAAAGGAGAGCCGTGTGAAATATCTCGAGAACCCGTTTACCCCCAGTTTTGGTGAGGTTCCTGCCCATCTCGCTGGCAGACAGCAGATTATTCGGGATTTGGACCGTGCCTTCTTGAGCCAGCGCAGGCGCCCAGAATTGACCTCGATCTTCTCAGGCGCGCGTGGAACCGGTAAAACCGCTCTCATGTCGTCGCTCGCGACAAGGGCGGAATCCCACGGCTGGATAGCCGTAAAGACGACCGCGCTCCCGGGAATGCTTGAGGAAATCGAGTTCGGGACGAAACGCGCCGCAGCCCATCTCATCGAATCGTCCAACCACTTCGAAGTCACCGGTCTCGGAATTGCACCGCTCGGCAGCATCGAGGTCAATCGCGTTCACGATGCCTCAACCTGGCGTTATCGCATGAGCGACATCATCGACCAGCTCAACGAGGCGGGCACCGGTCTGCTCGTCACGGTTGACGAGGTGGACCCGACACTCGACGAGATGATTCAGCTCGCAGCGACGTATCAGCACTTTGTGACCGATGGGAAACGCGTCGCCCTGCTCATGGCGGGACTTCCCAACAATGTCTCGACGTTGCTGAACCACAAGACGGTCTCGTTCCTTCGCCGCGCCCAACAATATCATCTGGGTCGCATTGCCGACTATGACGTACGCGAGGCCTTGATTCGCACAATCCAGGAAAACGATCGCCTGGCAGATGCTGAGGGAATCGATAGAGCCGTTCGCTCGATCTCTGGTTTTCCCTTCCTATTGCAACTCGTAGGCTACCGTGCCTGGGATCTCACAAGCGATTCGAAGGAAATCTCGTCACGCGACTTTGACCTGGGAATCAAAATCGCGCGCGACGAGATGGACGACCGAATCCTCGCGGCAACCTATCGGGAACTCACTGCAGAGGACAAGCGATTCCTCATCGCCATGCTCGATGACGAGGAAGAGTCCACCACCGCTGACCTTGTCGAGCGCCTTAAGCGTTCGCCGCAGCAGGTCTCCCGCTACCGACGCCGCATGATAGACGCCGGCATCATCGGGGAGCGAGGACGAGGGCTCGTCGCATTTGAATTGCCATTCTTCCGCGACTATCTCGCAGCTCAATGCGTGAAATAGGCATCAATGAGGCAAAGGGACTGTCCCTTTGCCTCATTGTCTATAGATAGCGGCCGGTGATGCTTGCGGAGCAAACTGCGATGTCGCCCGGAGTGCCGGCGCAGACGATTTGCCCGCCGGCGTCGCCACCGCCCGGGCCCATGTCGATCACGTAATCGGCGTTGCGGATAAGGTCGAGGTCATGCTCGATCACGACAACTGTGGCGCCCTTGGCAACGAGTCCGTCGAACACACTCAGCAACACCTGAACATCGAGCGGATGTAGTCCGATCGTGGGCTCGTCAAATACGAATACGGCATCATCCTGCACGCGGCCCATCTCACTCGCGAGCTTAAGGCGCTGTGCCTCACCGCCCGAAAGCGCCGGTGTGGGCTCGCCAAGCGTGAGATAACCCAGGCCCAGGTCGTGCAAGGTCTGCAAGCGCACCTGAACTTTCTTGAGTCCCACCGTAGCGTCGAGTGCCTCGTCCACGCTCATATCCATAAGCTGCGGCAACGTAAGCAGACTGCCATCCTTGCCTTCGCGATGGATATGCGAGGCGGCCTCGGCGTAGCGCGAGCCACGGCATGCCGGGCAGACGATCTCGACGTCGGGCAGAAACTGCACGTCAAGCGATATCGAGCCCGTGCCGTCGCACGTAGGGCAGCGCAGGGCACCGGTGTTGTAGCTAAAGGCGCCCGCCTTATATCCCGCCGCCTTGGCCTCGGGCGTACGTGCAAAGGCGCGGCGCAGCTCGTCATGAATGTCGGCATAGGTCGCTACCGTCGAGCGCACGTTGGCACCGATGGGCGTGGCGTCAATCAGGTTGGCACGGGCAATGCCCTCGGCATCGACCCAACGCACGTGCCCCGGCAAGCGTTCGCCGGCTGCCTGCGCCTTGAGCGCCGGGATGAGCGTCTCGAGCACCAACGTCGTCTTGCCCGAACCCGAAACGCCCGTCACCGCGACAAGGCGGCCGCGCGGGATATCGACTTCGAGCGGTTTGACGGTATGGATGGCCTCGGTTGCCATGCGGATATGGCCCTGGTCGAACATTTCCTCATCAGTCACCTGCGGACGCAAGCGCTTGGACTCTGAGCGCAAAAACGGCGCGATGCGACTGCCCTGCGATTGCTCGACCTCGTCTACCGTACCAGCGGCGATCACATTGCCGCCGCCTGCTCCGGCAACGGGACCCATCTCGACCAGATAGTCGGCATCCGCCAGTACGCGCGTATCGTGGTCGACAACAACCACGGTGTTACCGTCATCCACCAGATCTCGCATCACGCCTACCAGGCCGTCGACATTGGCAGGATGCAAGCCGATCGAAGGCTCGTCCAGCACATAAAGCACGCCGGTTGTCCGG
>CALINZ010000145.1 GCA_938045085.1 uncultured Collinsella sp.
GGTTTATTTTGGCAGGTTTTATCTGGGCAAACGCTATTGCCAGCGCGACCACCACGAAGGGGGCAGGCACCTTTGTGGTGGTTTGGACCGGCTGGACGTGTGTGCATCGAGTGGTATCTAAGTTGAGATACCACTTCTGGTATATCAGCTTGCGTTTGCGTGAGTACAATACTCGAACGTTATACGTCTCAGCGCCCCTTGTGCGTGGACGTCTTGCAGTCACGCGAACGAAGGGATTTATCTTATGTGCGGAATCGTCGGCTACACCGGCTCTGATATTGCAAAGAACATCCTGGTCACGGGCCTCAAGCGTATGGAGTATCGCGGCTATGACTCCTCGGGCGTCGCGCTCGAGGTGGACGAGGGCGCCGCGGCGCACCTCGACGTCATCCGTCGCGTGGGCAAGGTCGCGGGCTTGGAGAGCGAGCTTTCCAACATTGACAGCGACGCTACCTGCGGTATCGGCCACACCCGTTGGGCCACCCACGGCAAGCCCTCCGTCGTTAACGCTCACCCCCACACCAGCTGCGACGGCCGTATCGCCATCGTCCACAACGGCATCATCGAGAACTTCGCCGAGCTGCGCGAAGAGCTGGAGGGTCGCGGCCACCACTTTAAGAGCGAGACCGATACCGAGGTCTTCGCGCATCTGATCGAAGAGGCTTATGCCGAGACGCACGACCTGATGGCCTCCGTGCGCGAGGCTTGCACCCACGTGGTCGGTGCCTATGGTCTGGCCGCCGTGTGCGCTGACGAGCCCGGCGTGATCGCCGTGGCCCGCAAGGATTCCCCGATCGTAGTCGGCGTGGGCGAAACCGGCTCCTATGTTGCCTCCGATGTCATCGCGCTCATCGACGCCACCCGCGATGTCGTGGTGCTCGAGGACGGTCAGTTTGCCAAGCTCACGCCCGCAGGCGTCGAGTACACCGACGAGGCCGGCAACGTTATCGAGCCCAAGGTCACCCACATCGACTGGGACCTGGACATGGCAGAAAAGGGCGGTTATCCCGACTTTATGCTCAAGGAGATTCACGAGCAGCCGCGCGTCGTGCGCGACACGCTGGTTGGTCGTATGACGCCGGCCGGCGAGCTCGACATCGACGAGCTGGGCCTTTCGCTCGAGGAACTCAACGACATCGACCGCGTCTACGTGATCGCTTGCGGCACCAGCTATCACGCTGGCCTCATTGCCAAGAATCTCATTGAGGGCTGGGCTCGCATCCCCACCGAGGTGGAGGCGGCCAGCGAGTTCCGCTATCGCAACCCCATCATCACGCCGACGACGCTCGTCGTGGCCGTGTCCCAGTCGGGCGAGACGGCCGATACCCTTGCCGCCATTCGCGACGCGCGCATCAAGGGTGCCAAGGTCTTCGGCATCACCAACGTGGTGGGCAGCCCCGTGGCGCGTGAGAGCGACGGCGTCATCTACACCAAGGCCAACAAGGAGATCGCGGTCGCCTCGACCAAGAGCTTCATCGGCCAGGTCGTGAGCCTTACGCTTTTGGCTCTGCTGCTGGCGCAGGTCAAGTACCGCTTGACCACCAAGCAGGCGCGCATGCTGTTCCGCGAGCTTTCCGATACGGCCGAGCAGATCCAGTGGATTTTGGATACCCAAACCGAGGCCGTTCATGAGGCTGCCCTGCTGTGCAAGGACGCGCAGTCGGCGCTGTTCGTGGGCCGCGGCATGGGTGCCGCTATTTCCTACGAGGGTGCGCTCAAGCTCAAGGAGGTCAGCTACCTGCACGCCGAGGCCTACGCCGCCGGCGAGATGAAGCACGGCCCCATTGCCCTGATCGACCCGGGCTTCCCTGTCATCGCTGTGGCCACCAAGAGTGCCACCTACGACAAGACCGTGTCGAACCTTATGGAGTGCAAGGCGCGCGGTGCCAAGGTCATCGTCGTTGCCACCGAGGGCGACGAGGAGATCAACAAGATCGCCGACTGCATTATCCGCGTGCCAGCAGTCCGCGACGTGTTCAGCCCCATCACGGCGAGCGTTCCTCTGCAGCTGCTCGCACGCGAGGTCGCCATCCTGCGCGGCTGCGACGTCGACCAGCCCCGAAACCTCGCCAAGAGCGTCACGGTAGAGTAGTGGATGTTACGGCGTTTTGCCAAACGCCGTAACTGCTCGACGCTGCGCGGGCCGCATTCACGCCAATCTGACGTTCAATTTCGAGGGCGCGACCAGAAGGTCAGCGCCCTCTCATTACGGGCTTTAGCCTGTGCGGGGCGCGCAGCGCGCCGCATCAGAAACCACC
>CALINZ010000146.1 GCA_938045085.1 uncultured Collinsella sp.
AGTACTCGGTAATGTCGATCAGGTGCTTATGGTTGAACGCCACGGTACTACTCACCTCCCAGCGGCGCGGAGCCCACGTGGGAACCCGGCGCGACGTCATTGATCTCGACAGCGGTGCGGCCGTCGACTTCCTTCATATATAGGT
Source organism: uncultured Collinsella sp. (assembly GCA_938045085.1). Classification (GTDB taxonomy): domain Bacteria; phylum Actinomycetota; class Coriobacteriia; order Coriobacteriales; family Coriobacteriaceae; genus Collinsella. Next base: position 146 of record CALINZ010000146.1, read on the forward strand.
GCACGTTCTCCTCATGCGACGAGGGAACGTTCTTGCCGACAAAGTCCGGCGAGATGGGGAGCTCACGGTGGCCGCGGTCAACGAGGACTGCCAGCTCAATGCGGCTCGGACGGCCCAGATCCATGACGGCGTCGAGAGCGGCGCGAATGGTACGGCCCGTATACAGGATGTCGTCCACCAGCACGACGCGCTTACCGTCGACGCTAAAGGGAATGTTGGTGGCGTGGATCGCGGGAGCGAAATTGGTAGCGTAGTCATCGCGATAGAAGCTGATGTCGAGGCTGCCGAGCGGAACGTCGACGCCCTCGATCTCCTTGATCTCCTCGGCGAGTTTCTTTGCCAGAAGGTCGCCGCGCGTGACGATGCCGACCAGAGCGAGGTCTTCACAGCCCTCGTTGCGCTCGAGAATCTCGTGCGCGATGCGGGTCATCGCTCGATTGACGGCGGTCTCGTCCATGATGACCGCCTTGGGGGAAGTCGTGCCCATCGATCTCCTTCCTCACATGTCTTGACTGCTGACACAGTCAAAAAAAATAGATGCCCGACCGCTCAAAGCGGAACCAGACACCCACAGGAAGGGCTGCTCTTTGGCAGCTATGTAATTCCATGTGGGTATCTCGTACCCCTTTAATGGTCAAGGGATAGTGTAGCCAACCTCGAGCTTAATTGCGAGCATAAATACAGAGCAATCCGTAAACGGAGCCCGATGCTCAATAAACCTATATATATTTGTGGGACGAGCTTGAAAACGTACGCACGAGCTGGCATAATCCCCTCTGCTGCACGCAAATCGGATCTACGTCCAGGGCCGTGGCGTGAGCACTATCGCCAAAAGAGAAATATCTCTGTGTAGATTACGCACAGGGATCTGCTTCTGTGCTATAGTTCAGGCTTGTTTGTTAACGCGACATGTTCGTTTGTCGCCCAAGGAGGGTCAGTTATGTCCAAAGTTTGCGAAGTTTGCGGTAAGCACCCCGTTGCCGGTCGCTCCATCAGCCACTCTCACCGCGTCACCAACCGTAAGTTCCGTCCCAACATCCAGCGCGTCTACGTCGTCGTCGATGGTCACCGTCGCAAGATGAACGTTTGCTCCACCTGCCTCAAGTCCGGCAAGGTTGCGCGCTCCTAAATAAGGTCTTACCAACAAGTACCTCGGACTCTCCGGGTCAAAGACCTCGCGTTCACATAGAACTTACCAAAGGCGCCCTCCCCCACGGAGGGCGCCTTTTTGCACTTATTGGGGACGGGCTTACATAAGCGAAAGCACTCATGTAAGCCCGTCCCCAATAAGCGAGGGGATGCAGCAGGCGGATAGTTTAGTTAAAACGCTTCAGTATATTGAAGCGTTTTAGTGTGCCTTTTACAGGAATCTGACCGTTCGCCGAATAATTTCTTGCTATCATGCAAGGCGTAGGGTAAATCTCCGATCGCAAGGAGACACAAATGGTGAAAAAGTCACCGGAAAACACTACTCCCGCAATTGTGGACAACGTAGAGGCGCTTGAGGCTAAGCTCGCTCAGATGCGAGAGGCCCAGGCGCTTTTTGCTACGTACACGCAGGAGCAGGTCGACAAGATCTTCTATGAGGCCGCCATGGCCGCCAACAAGGCTCGTATCCCGTTGGCGAAGATGGCCATCGAGGAGACCGGCCGCGGCGTTCTTGAGGACAAGGTCATCAAGAACCACTACGCCGCAGAGTACATCTACAACGCTTACAAGAACACCAAGACCTGTGGTGTCCTGGAGCGCGACGAGGCTTACGGCATCACCAAGATCGCCGAGCCCATCGGCATCGTGGGCGCCGTCATCCCGACGACCAACCCCACCTCCACCGCGATCTTCAAGACGCTGATCAGCCTGAAGACCCGCAACGCCATCATCATCTCCCCGCACCCGGCTGCCGCCAAGTGCACCATCGCCGCTGCCAAGCTCGTGCTTGATGCCGCCGTCAAGGCCGGTGCCCCCGAGGGCATCATCGGCTGGGTTGATGTCCCCTCCATCGAGCTGACCAACATGGTCATGCGCGACGTCGACATCATCCTCGCCACCGGTGGCCCGGGCATGGTCAAGGCCGCTTACTCCTCGGGCAAGCCCGCGCTGGGCGTTGGTGCCGGTAACACCCCGGTCGTCATCGACGACACCGCCGACGTGCTGCTCGCCGTCAACTCCATCATCCACTCCAAGACCTTCGACAACGGCATGATCTGCGCTTCCGAGCAGTCCGTGACCGTCATCGACACCATCTATGACCAGGTCAAGGCCGAGTTCCAGAAGCGCGGCTGCTACTTCGTCAAACAGGGTGCCGAGATGGAGGCCCTGCGTGCCGCCATGTTCAAGAACGGCGCTCTCGATCACCGCATCCCCGGCATGGCTGCCGCCAAGATCGCCGAGCTCGCCGGCATCGAGGTTCCCGCCAAGACCAAGATCCTGATCGCCGAGGTCACCTCCACCGACCCCGCCAAGGAGGAGTTCTCCCACGAGAAGCTCTCCCCGGTCCTGGCCATGTACCACGCCAAGGACTTCCAGGAGGCCGTCGACAAGGCCGAGCACCTGGTGCTCGCCGGTGGCCCGGGCCACACCGCCTCTCTGTACGTGCACCCCGCCCAGGCCGAGAAGATCAGCCTGTTCGAGCACGTCATGAAGGCCTGCCGTATCGTCATCAACACCCCGTCCTCGCACGGCGGCATCGGTGACCTGTACAACTTTGGCATGAAGCCGTCTCTGACCCTGGGCTGCGGCTCCTGGGGCGGCAACTCCGTCTCCGAGAACGTTGGGGTGAAGCACTTGATCAACGTTAAGACTGTGGCCGAGCGCCGTGAGAACATGCTGTGGTTCCGCGCTCCCGAGAAGGTCTACTTCAAGAAGGGTTCCACGCCCGTCGCCCTCGACGAGCTCGGTACCGTCATGGGCAAGAAGCGCGCCTTCATCGTCACCGACCAGTTCCTCTTCAAGAATGGCAACACCCGCGCCATCGAGGCCAAGCTCGACGAGATGGGCATCGCCCACGACTGCTTCTATGACGTCGAGCCCGATCCGTCGCTGCAGTGCGCACGTCGCGGCGCCAAGCAGATGGCCCTCTTTGAGCCGGACGTCATCATCGCCGTCGGCGGTGGCTCCGCTATGGACGCCGGCAAGATCATGTGGATGATGTACGAGCACCCCGAGTGCAAGTTTGAGGACATGGCCATGGACTTCATGGACATCCGCAAGCGTATCTTCACCTTCCCCGAGATGGGCAAGAAGGCCTACTTCGTCGCCGTCCCGACCTCTTCGGGTACCGGCTCCGAGTGCACGCCGTTCGCCATCATCACCGACAAGGAGACCGGCATCAAGTGGCCGCTCGCCGACTACGCGCTGCTCCCCAACATGGCTATCGTCGACGCCGACAACTGCATGACCGCCCCGCGCGGCCTGACCGCTGCCTCCGGCATCGATGTCATGACCCACGCCATCGAGTCCTACGTCTCCATCATGGCTTCCGACTACACTAAGGGCCTCTCCGAGCGCGCTGCTAAGCTCGTCTTCGAGAACCTGCCCTCCAGCTTCACGAACGGTGCCAAGGACCCGCATGCCCGCGAGGAGATGCACAACGCCTCCTGCATGGCCGGTATGGCCTTCGCCAACGCCTTCCTGGGCCTCAACCACTCCATGGCCCACAAGCTCGGCGCTTTCCATCACCTGCCCCACGGCCTCGCAAACGCCGTCATCCTGACCCGCGTTATGCGCTACAACGCCGCCGAGGCTCCCGTCAAGATGGGTACCTTCTCCCAGTATCCTTACCCCAACGCGCTGCACAACTACGCCGAGATGGCCAAGTACTGCGGCATCGAGGGCAAGGACGACAAGGAGGTCTTCGAGAACTTCATCACGAAGCTCGAGGAGCTCAAGGACTTCATCGGTGTCAAGAAGACCATCGCCGACTACGGTGTTGACGAGCAGTACTTCCTCGACACCCTCGATGAGATGACCGAGCAGGCATTCAACGACCAGTGCACCGGCGCTAACCCGCGCTACCCGCTCATGAGCGAGATCAAGGAGCTCTACCTGGACGCCTACTACGGCCGCGAGCCCCAGGACTACGCCGTCTGCTAGTTTTTAGCACGGTTATTTGCGGCGGGGGGGCACGGGTGTACGCACGCCCCCGCCGTTGCTTCTATCGCATCGTTGAAAGGATGCAATCATGCTGCTCCCCGATTCCAAGACCGAGCTCGTCCGTCGCGGCAACAAGGTCGTTTACGACCTGGGCGACAAGATCGTCAAGGTCTTTAACGAGACCAAGCCCGTCTCCGACGTGTTCAACGAGGCTTTGAATCTTGCCCGCATCAATGAGTGCGGCATCCGCAGCCCCAAGGCTCTCGAGGTTTCCCAGCTCGAGAACGCCAACGGCTGGGCTCTCGTGACCGAGAAGGTTCCGGGCACCACCCTTGCCGAGAAGATGACTGCCGAGCCCCAGCGCTTTGGTGAGTACCTCGAGATGTTCGTCGACCTCCAGATCGAGATCCACGGCTACACCTCCCCGCTGCTCAACCGTCAGCGCGATAAGTTCGCCCGCATGATCGACAGCCTCGATCAGCTCAATGCCACCACGCGCTACAACCTTCAGGAGCGTCTGGACGGCATGACCAAGGAGTTCAAGGTCTGCCACGGCGACTTCAACCCCTCCAACGTCATCGTCGGAGACGACGGCCAGCTGTACGTCTGCGACTGGGCACATGCCACCCAGGGCTCCCCTGCTGCCGACGTTGCCACCACCTACCTGCTCTTTGCCCTCAACAGCAAGGACCAGGCTGAGGCCTACCTGGAGCTCTACTGCGACCGCGCCGACATGCCCATGCAGGTCGTGCGTCAGTGGACGAGCATCGTCGCCGCTTCCGAGCTCGCTCGTAAGCGCAACGTGAACGATGAGTTCCTTAAGAACTGGATCGACGTCGTCGATTATCAGTAGTATCTGAGCGATTTATTTCGCATCGGAGGCACAAAGGAAAACCCCGCAGCTCATTTGGGCTGTGGGGTTTTCCTTTACCCGTCGAGCTTATTCACGCAACAAAAAAGACTGCTCCGCATCTCATCCTAAGAGAGATGCGGAGCAGGCCTGCAATTACATCTACTAGCAGAAATGTCGATTAACGGCGTGCTGCCTTCACAAGCTCGGAAACCTTGGCGACGACCTCATCGATCGCCACGTCCTCGCGCTCGCCCGTAGCACGGTCCTTGAGCTCAACGGTGCCATTCTTAAGACCGCGCTTGCCCAGAATCACCTGATACGGGAAGCCCATAAGGTCGTTGTCGGCAAACTTAAAGCCAGGACGCTCGTCACGGTCATCGACGACAACCTCGATACCCTC
>CALINZ010000147.1 GCA_938045085.1 uncultured Collinsella sp.
TGGAACATGAAGTGTGAGGAGAAGGAGCCGCCAAGCGGCCCTAACGTCCACGTGCCATATTTGCCCTTTGCCGATTTATCCAATCTTTACAATACCTTTGCCGATCACCCATGCGACAATGCGCCGGACGAGAAAGGAATCCGATGGAATCGACTGATGTACTGGTAATTGGATCTGGCATTGCGGGCCTTTGTGCCGCCATCGAAGCGGCGCGCGCGGGCGCGGCCGTTGCTATCGCAAGCGCCGGCAAGACCATGAGCGGATCGAGCTTCTTCCCGGGCACCTGGGGCCTCGGCCTTATTGGCCCCGTCGACGAGGACGACGAACAGGACCTCATCGATACCATCCAGACCGTCGGCGAAGGCGTTGCCGACCCCGAACTCATCCAAACGTTCGTCCACGGTATTCCCCAGGCAATTGCATGGCTCGAGCAGGATCTGGGCGTAGAACTCCAGCGCCCGCAAAGCGCCGAGAGCGCCCAACAAAAGCAATTTATCCCCTGTTTTGACCATAAGACGCGCAATTGGCGCGGCCTCACCCGCAAGCCCCTCGAAGACGCGTGTACGGCCCAGATAGAGTTGCTCGGCATTCGCCTACTCCCCCGCCACGAGCTTATAGACCTTGTTGAAAGCACAACCGGAAAGATTACCGGCGCCGTGCTCTACAACCAAACAGACGAGCGCATCGTGACCTTTACAGCAAAGGCCACCGTCATCGCAGCCGGCGGCACTGGCGGTCTATTCGAACGCAGCCTCACTTCGGCCGATGTACTCAGCTCCTCGCAGGCCATCGCGCTGGCGCACGATGCATCGCTTACTAATATAGAGTTCATGCAGATGATGCCCGGCTTCATTGAACCTAAGCGCAACCTGGTCTTCAACGAAAAAACCTGGCGCTATGTCAAGTTTGACCAGCCGGTCGACATTGCCAACGAAAAGTTAGACGCTCTGCTTGAACAGCGCTCCGGATATGGTCCCTTCACTTCACGCCTGGCTTCCCGCGCCATCGATCTTGCCATCGATCAAGCGGGTGCCGAAGGCCTGGCGCTCCACTACGACTTCCCGCGAGAGAATGTCCCCGAGTTCGTGCAGACATTTGCCACTTGGCTACAAGACGAGCATGGTATCGCTCCGAGCGACGAGATACGTGTGGCGATGTATGCCCACGCCGCTAACGGCGGTATCAAGATCGACAAGACCACGTACACGGGCGTTGAGGGCCTCTACGCCTGTGGCGAGGCAACAGGCGGCATGCACGGCGCCGACCGCATCGGAGGGCTGTCGAGCGCCAATGGCATCGTATTCGGGCGTATCGCGGGCGCATCGGCGGCTCGAGCAGCACTGGACGCTCCCGAGGCTGACGCACCGGTGGATGTCGCCCTCCCCGAGCATGGCATCGCTACAGCAGTCGCCGAGCGCCTAACCCGCTGCCTCAAACACACAATGAGCACCTACTGCATGATCAACAGGACCGAACCAGGCCTATCCGAGGCGCTTCAAGAGCTTGAAAGCCTACAAGACGAGGCGACGTCGCTGCATAAGCCGCACGCCAATGACAGCGAAATCGCTGCCCTCGCCCGCCTAAAGTCGCAGATTCAGCTGGCTGCGGAGATGGTCAAAGCCATGCGCAAACGGACTGAAAGCCTCGGTTCGCACTATCGAGCAGACTGAATCGATTCACACTTTGAGTTTGATCACAATTTCTCAACATGCATCGAGCCCCGTAAGTATGATTCCCCCAAGGAGAACACGCTTACGGGGCTTGAGCCGTGTTTTCCCTAAGGGAATCACGGTGCAGACAGCTCAGCTCCGCGCCCTTTCGGGTTCGACCCCATGTACGGTTAACGAAAAAGCGACCAGCCGAAGCCAGTCGCTTTTACAATCTTTGGGTGGGCCGTCAGGGGTTCGAACCCTGGACCTTGGGATTAAGAGTCCCCTGCTCTACCAACTGAGCTAACGACCCAAAGCTAAAGTCCGTTATGGCGGACTTTAGAGGAGATATCGTGTGGTGGGCCGTCAGGGGTTCGAACCCTGGACCTTGGGATTAAGAGTCCCCTGCTCTACCAACTGAGCTAACGACCCAAAGCTAAAGTCCGTTATGGCGGACTTTAGAGGAGATATCGTGTGGTGGGCCGTCAGGGGTTCGAACCCTGGACCTTGGGATTAAGAGTCCCCTGCTCT
>CALINZ010000148.1 GCA_938045085.1 uncultured Collinsella sp.
CGGGCGGGCGTATACAAGGTTTATCGCGAGTTCCGCACGAGCCGGAGAGCACTTAATGTGCTCTCCGTGCGAGCAGGACTGTAGAGCAGGAAACCTTGCATACGCCCGCCCGCTCCCGAGGGGCATCTCTCATGCAAAAACTGTCGTGGGGTAAAGTCCGAGGTCAGTGGCGTTTTATACCGAGAAATTCAAAAAAGTGGAAAATTCATTACATATTTGCGTTGACTTTAGGTAACTAAAGTTTCATACTCCTTTTCAACCACTGGGGGATGTGAACACGCACGGATCGTTCACATCATGATTGAAGAGGATTTCTTAGACATGTTCACGCATCAGCTAAACATTATCAGCGTAGTAATTATCTGATGCGGGTTAGCACATACAGCTAGCCCGTACGATAACGGGCGGCTGATGAAGATGAGGGCCGTCGAGCGCAACCGACGGCCCTCATTTTTTATGTCTGGGAAGTTCTTTTTAGAGGAGGAAATGTAATGAACGGAGTTTTGCTCATGGTTGTGGCCGCGGCGGTGCTCGCCTGCGGCTATCTGGGCTATGGCCGATGGCTGGCCAACAAGTGGGGCGTTGACAAAGAGGCCCTCACGCCGGCCAAGCGCATGAAGGACGGCAACAGCTTCTCACCCGTCTCCGCCTTCACCGCGTTCTCGCACCAGTTCAGCTCGATCTGCGGTGCCGGCCCTGTTACGGGTACGATCGTCGCCATGGCCTTTGGCTGGCTTCCCGTCGTGCTCTGGGTCCTCGTCGGCGGCATCTTCTTTGGCGCCGTCCACGACTTTGGCGCCCTGTACGCCTCGATGAAGAACAACGGCAAGTCCCTGGCTCAGCTCATCGAGAAGTACATCGGCAAGACCGGCCGTCGCCTGTTCCTGCTGTTCTGCTGGCTGTTCTGCATCATTGTCATCGCCGCTTTCACCGACATGGTCTGCAAGACGTTCATGTTCACCCCGGCCGTTGACGCTTCTGGTGCTGCTACCGGTGCCATCGACTTCACCAAGTCCTATGCCGCCGGCTGCGCTGGTACCATTTCCATCCTGTTCACCTTCGTCGCTATCGCCTTTGGTTGGGCCCAGAAGAAGTTCAACCTCACCGGCGCTGCCGAGTTCGTCACCGGCGTGGTCCTCATGGTTCTCATGTTCGCCGTCGGTATGCAGCTCCCGGTCTACCTGGATAAGTTCCAGTGGTTCGCCGTCGTCATGGTCTACCTGGTCTTCGCTGGCGCTATGCCCATCCAGATGCTCAAGACCCCGCGTGACTACCTTACTTCCATCATGATGATCGTCATGATCGTCTGCGCTGTCCTCGGCATCGTCGTCCTGGGCGTCAACGGTCAGGCCACTATCACCGCTCCGGTCTTCACCGGCTTCTCCACTGCCTCGGGCATGATGTTCCCGGTCCTGTTTGTCTCCGTTGCCTGCGGTGCTCTCTCCGGTTTCCACAGCCTCGTTTCTTCTGGTACCTCCTCCAAGCAGGTCGAGAAGGAGCAGGACGCCGTCAAGGTCGGTTATGGCGCCATGATCGTCGAGTCCTTCGTCGGCATCCTTGCCATCATCGTCGCCGGTATCATGTTCTCCGACATGAACACCGCCGGTACCGGCGCCCTTAACGCCGGTGTCGCTTCCACCCCGTTCCAGATCTTCGCCGCCGGCATCTCCCGCGGTATGCAGGCCTTCGGCGTTGACGGCACGCTCGCAACCGTCTTCATGACCATGAACGTTTCCGCTCTGGCCCTGACCTCGCTCGATGCCGTCGCCCGCATCGCTCGCACCTCGTTCTCCGAGTTCTTTGCCCAGACCAACGACGCCCTGGCCATCGAGTCCAAGGCCGGCTACATGAAGGTCCTCGGCAACCCCTGGTTCGCCACGGTCGTTACCCTGCTTCCTGGCCTCGCCCTCGCCTTTGGTGGCTATGCCAACATCTGGCCGCTCTTTGGTGCTTCTAACCAGCTGCTCGGCGGTATGACCATGATCACCCTCGCCGTGTTCTGTAAGTGCACCGGCCGCAAGGGTTGGATGCTCTACGTGCCCGTCGCCTTCCTGCTCTGCTGCACCTTCACTTCGCTGGTCCAGAGCGCCATGGGCTGCATGACCGCCGTCCAGGCCTACGGTTTCTTCGGCACCATCCCGGCTACCGCCACCACGGCTGCCGTTTCCGTCGCCGCTACCAAGGGCCTGCAGCTCGTCTTCGCCGTCCTGCTGATGGTCCTGGGCCTCATCGTTGCCGTCAACTGCCTCAAGGAGTTCTTCGGCAAGGAGGCCGGTTCCATGCCCGACGAGGAGCCCGAGTGGTCCGAGATGGGCAAAGTCGAGTATGGCCGCGCCGCTGCCGCCGAGGCTCCCGCCGACGCCGAGGCTGCCAAGGCGTAATCGACCTGACGAGTTGAACGTCACATCTATACAACTCGATAAGACCGGGTCCGCGGCTGCGCGGGCTCGGTCTTTTTTCATGCAAAAGCGGGCGATGCCCGAGTGTTCTAGCAGATGTTTTGCGTGGATAAGGGCGCGCGTTGTACCATATAGACGTATATGTGTACATATGAAAGGGGCCCCGTGGCCAAGACGGTATATTCCGATAACCAAAATAATGTCGATGCCCTGGCTGAGCGTCTGAGCAGCCAGACGTCGCTTTCTGCCGAGCGCGCCAAGCTAGTTGCCTACGACCTGCTCTGCCGCAAGGCACTCAAGATCAAGTCGAGCGCGCTGGCGCAGATTTTCCGCTCCGTCGATAAGGAATGCGACACCAAGGCGATGCGCGACGAACTCATCGCGGCAAAGATCGTTACCAAGATCGAGGGCAGCGGCATTAACGGACGTCCGGCGTTCTATACCATTCATGCCGAGATAAGTGATGCTCAGGAGCAGCTTGCCGAGGCTGTCGAAGAGGCCGTCGAGGACGCTGTCGAGGCGCCCGCTTCGGTGGAAACGGCCCCGCGCGAGCATGTCGATACCGACGAGCTGCTCGATGAGAACGTCGTTCGCGCCTTTACGGCCAAGGCCGGCCGCGGCGGTTTTGGTGGGGGCGGAAAGCGCGATGCTCAGCGCCGTGCCCAGCAGGAGCGCTTCCGTCGTGCCGTGGCTCAAAAGGATGAACTCGATACCGAGACTGTTGTGACCGAGGTTGCCGCTGAGTCGCAAAAGCCCGTGGAGGAGCAAAAGCCCGTGGAGGCCCAAGAGCCCAAGCGTCGTCGCGGTGCTCACTTTAAGGCTGTGCAGCAGGATGTCGCGCATGAGGCTGAAGAGCCTTCCGAGGTTGCAGGCGATGCTGAGGAGTCTGCCAAGAGGGTTTCGGGTTCGTGTCGTCCCGGCCGCGGTTTTGCGGGGCGCGCGTATCCCATAAAGCGTCAGGAGAAGGGCGAGCCGGCTTCGACCGCTCAGGCCGATAAGGCCGAACAAACTGAGAAAACCGTTGAGCCGGTGGCTTGCGAGCAGCAACCTTCCGAGTCGCAGTCTGCGGCTGACACCGAGGTCAAAGCTCAACAGTCCGCTGATAAGCAGACAGGGGAGAGCGCCTCAAGCAAGCCCCGCCGCCGTCGTCACCGCGGCGGTCGTGGCTCAAATGCCGAGGCCGCGGCCGAGAAGGCAGCGATGCAAAGCAAGGATGCGAAGGCTGAGGCCCTGGTGGAGCAGCCCAAGCGCCAGCCGGCGAAGGGGGACAAGCCCGAGCGCTCGCAAAAGGGTCCGTCCGCGCCAAAGCAAGAGCGCAAAGCTCAGGCGGATTCCAAGCGCAAATCCCAGGCGCAGCCCAAACCGACTGCAAACGATGCGGCCGCCCAGCAACCTGAGCTGCCCGCTCATGGCGAGGTTTCGGCGTTTGCTCTGGCCCGTGTCCTGGGCAGGCAGCTGCTCAAGGTCGTTCCCACGCCTACGGCGCTCTCCAAGATTAAGGAGCAGCAGACTCAAATCGTTAAGGTCGAGGGCAAGGACGGCAATAAGGCTCCGCAGCGCACTCAGCACAACGAGATGTCCAACCGCAAGATTGCCGAGGAGATTGCGATCATCCAGGCTTGGATAGAGCAGAATCGCGGCGCCGACACGCCGGTCGCTTCGCGTCGCCAGCGCGCCTACCAGATTTTTAACGATGAGAAGGCCTTTGACGGCAAACACGGCGAGCGCCTGATTCGGCGTATGACCGAAAAGGGCATCAGCATGCAGGCAATCAAGGTTGCTCCCAACCGTCCTGTGCACTTTACGGGCTTCTTTACGCTGGGCGCCGACAAGCCGTTCATTATGGTTGAGAACCTGGACACCTATGACGAGATCGTCAAGCTCCTGCGCGGCCGCAAGCACGCCAAGCTTTTTGGCACCAAGGTGGGTGGCGTGATCTTTGGCGGCGGCTGCAAGGCGAGCGTTTCACACGCACTGGATGATTATCTGGCCGAGATCGGCTATCGCTTTAACTATGTCTACTACGTGGGCGACATTGACCGAGAGGGTGCGCGCATTGTCGAGCAGACCCGTAACGCCAATGTGGTTGAGATTCGCCTGCATGCCGGTATGTATCGCGCCATGCTCGCCGAGCACAAGCGTCGCGTGAAAGCTGGCGGCGAGTGCGAGCCCGCAGCTGCCAACCAGGGTGTGCCGCAGAACCTGGCTGCGACGATCAAAGATCTGCCCATGGTCACGCGCGTGCAGTTCCGCAACGTGCTGCGCGAGGGCGGACGCATTCCGCAGGAGATTCTGATGACCGCCGACTATCGGGATGGCGACTCGGGAAGCTTCGACCGCATGCTGAACAACTAGATTCCGCCGGCCCCGGGAGAGCGGGGACACCGGCTTAGGTTTCCTGCTCTACAGTCCTGCTCACGACGGAGGCCACATTAAGTGGCCTCCTGTTCGTGCGGAACTCGCGATAAACCTAAGCCGGTGTCCCCGCTCTCCCGGGGCCTGTGGTTACTTGGTTGTTGCATGCGGCTCGCTTTTCGGAACAGGGCTGATAATTCTAGATGCAAGGCGCTCTTGGTCGTTATGGGCCTGGGGCGTCTGTCTTATATAGGTAGATTCCTTGCGGGTTCGAATCCCTCCGCTTGGCGGCGTTGGCTCGATTTTCTTAACGCGAGGAGCTCTCGGTCGATGTGGGACGGAGGGATTCCGCGTCCGCCTGCCGGCGGCCGCGCCCCGCTGCGTCGCTTCGCTCCTTGCGTGCTGCGCTGGAAAACGCTTCGCGTTTCCTCAGCTCTGCACCCTTGCGGGTTCGAATCCCTCCGCATGCCCACGAAAAAGCGCTCCAGGTTCATAAGAGCCTGGAGCGCTATGTTCTTTGGGGCTGGGACGGAGGGATTCGAACCCCCAACAGCCGGCACCAAAAACCGGAGTTCTACCGTTGAACTACGTCCCAATGTGTGGTGTTGCCCAAAAGCAACCCGTTTAGTTTACCTAATCTGCGAGGGCATCGCAAACGCCATCGAGCAGGCGTACGGCGAGTGTCTGCGCATCACTTGCGGTGAAGGTTCCGTTGTAGCGCGTCATGCCCGTGAGCTCAATGCGGATGCGCGCGGGCTTTTGCTGCGCGGCGACATTGGCGGTGCGGATGCGCTGTGCAAGGTTGTGACACTCGGCAAGGGCGATCGTGGCGCGCGGCGCAGCATCTGCGGGCAGCTCATCGCTTGCGATCGCGAGCACCAGATCCACGTCGGTCGGAACCTCGGAATCGCAAAGCATCATGCCGCTGCTGTCGGTCGTCGCCGTGGCGATGTTCCACATGCGCGATGCAATGCTACGCGCGATGGGGTCCTCACCGATGACGGCAATCTGGAAGCGCTCGAGAACGTTGGCGGCGCGGGCAAAGCCGATGCGCGACTCGGCCTCGGTAACCGAGGGCTTGCCCTCCCACACGTGATGCAGGCGGTTGATATAGGCGTAGGTATCCTGGAACGCCATGCCATCGGCAAACAGGCCGACATTTTCTTGGAACTGCTGCAGAGCGGCCTCGGTGTGCGGGCCAAAATAGCCGTCGTCCTCACCGCAGGCAAAGCCCAAAACGTTGAGCGCCCTCTGCAGGGCCTGAACGTCGGCACCATGGAAATTGGGCATACGCAGATAGAGCGTACGATCGCCCAGTTTATACGAGGCGTCGACCAGGGCACTCCAGCAGGGAATGTCAACGGCGTGACCGGCGGCAAGACCGCTGTCGAGCCTAAAGGTGCCAACGGCCTGCTCGGTGGTGGCGCCAAAGCGCTTATCGGCGACCTCGGTGTCATCGATTGTATAGCCGAGCTGCAGAAGGCGGGACTGGACGTCCTCGACGGCTGCTCCCTGCATGCCCGTTGTAATAGGTTCCATGAACGAACCCCTTTCGGCGTACCATTCGTACTATTTGAGCGTGTGTCGGATAGACAACGCAAAGGGATGCATAAACATGCACTCAACAGTGTAGCAAGTTGTACCCAAATACGCTGCTGACAGGTTTTATAACCCCCGCTAGTTGAGTCGCTCCACAAAGAAATCTGCCATGGAGAGGAACAGCTCGCGTGCGTGCGGATCAAGCTCAACGTTTTCGATGGCCGCTTTGGCTTTAGCGGTCAGGTCGAGCGCGTAAGTGTGGGCGTAATCGATGGAGCCGGTCTGCTGGAAGATCTCCACGGCGCGTGCAAGTTGCACGGGGTCCTCGGTGCCCGAGGAAAGGATTGCCTCGACCTCGTCGTGATAACGCTCGTCTGACAGGGCGTGCACGGCGACGAGGGTGCGCTTGCCCTCTGTGATATCGGTGCGGAAGTCCTTGTTGGCGGCCTCTTTGGTGCCGATCAAGTTGAGCAGGTCGTCTTGAATTTGGAAGGCAAGGCCCGTGTGCAGGCCAAAGGCGCGCAGCGCCTCAATCTGTTCCTCGCTGCCGCCGCCGATAATGGCTCCGGCGGCAAGTGGCGTGGCTCCGCTGTAGTACGCGGTCTTGTGCGTCGCCATGTCCAGATAATCGTCGACCGAGATGTCAAAGCGCCCGTCGCGGACCCAACCCAGGTCGAGCGCCTGACCCTCGATGGTTCGGACGATCATCTCGGTGAGCTCGTGGAGCACGCGGAGTTTCACGTCTGCCTCGAGCGTGGGGTCGTCGAGAACCGTCTTGGTGACCATGGTGAGCGCTAGGTCGCCGCAGTTGATGGCAAGCCCCGTGCCCTCGGTAAGGTGCATGCAGGGCTTGCCGCGACGCAGCTGGCCGTTGTCGGCGATGTCGTCGTGGATAAGCGCTCCCGACTGAAAGTGCTCGATAGCTGCCGCCGCGCTGCGGGCGCTCTCAAAGCTGCCACCTACCGCGGTGGCGGCGAGCATGCAGATGAGCGGGCGGTGGCGCTTGCCTGCATTGGCCGTAAATGCCGAGAGCGGGGTATACAGGTAGCGCTCGATATCGGCAGAGGTCGCCTGTCCGTCAAAGAACGTGGCCAGATAGTCGTTGATCTGGTCAAAGTGCTGGGCTAAAAAGCTGGTAAACGGACTGGACACGGGTTCTCGCATTCTTTCTTAGGTCGCATCGGTGCGTTATGCAGACAACATATTGCCACATTAGGGCGTCGAGCGCGGCGGTTGAAGAAGATTGAGTCTTGCGGCTGCAAGCGCGGCAAGGGACTCGGCTAGATAAGCCCAAAGTGTTCGAGCGCGGTGACGACGCCGTCGTGGTCGAAGCTGTCGGTTACGTAGTCGGCCTTTTCCTTGAGGAAGTCCGGCGCGTTGCCCATGGCGATGCCAACATCGACCGCCTCCATGAGGGCGATGTCGTTGCTTGCGTCGCCAATGCCATATACGGTGCCGTGGTCTGGCCCCAGGGCGTCAAGCACGGCCTTGATTCCGGCCCGTTTGGTGCACTCGCGAGGCGAGATTTCTGTGACCTCGAGCTCGAGCTCATTGAGGCAGAGCAGGGGTCCAAGCTCTTCATCTTGGGCGATGCGGTTGGCAAGTGGCGTGGACATAAGAATTTTATAGGCGTTGTAGTGCTCAAGTTGCGTGACGGCATCGCCTACGGTGCGTGCGTATCCGTACGTCTCGGGGGCATCCGCGCTCATGCGCACGACGCGATTGATGCCCTCAAAGCGAATGACCTCACCCGATTGCTCGAGATAGGGGGCGAGACGCTGTAGCAGACCGGGGTTTATGGCTGCATTTCGCACAATGCGCCCCTCGAGTTCGGCGTAGCCGCCCGCGAGACACACGACGCCCGTCCAAGGCAGCTCGAGCAGCTTGGGGTGGATGCAGCTGAGGGTGCGTCCCGTGCAGATAAAGGCTTTGTTGCCGTTGGCGACAAACGTGCGAATTGCCTGCGCAACCGCCTCGTTGGGATAGGGGGACAGGTCACGCTCGCTCTCGGGAAGCTCTTGTGCCGCTCGAGGGTCTTGCCAGGCGAGCGTTCCGTCGATATCGAAGAAACAGATATCGCTGCGCTTATGGGCTGCGCTGGCGGCAGGGGAGGCCGAGGTGGTGGGCACAAATCCCGGCTCGAGGCCCATGATCTGGTCAAAATGCTCTTTAACGCGGGGAACGGAGATGCCGATGATCACCTGGGCGGTCTTGCCCGTAATGATGAGGCCCTTGGCGCCCACCGCGACAAACGACGCGTTATCTGCAACGATGGAAGGGTCTGCGACCTCGACGCGCAGGCGCGTGGCACAGTTGGTTGCGCCCACAATATTGCCAACACCACCTAAAAGCTGAATTACCCGCTCAGCGAGGATGTGATCTTGATCGGATCGACTATTGACCTCGTCATTGGAAGATTGCTCTTTGGCAAAGCCGCTTTCCGTTAAACGATCGATTGCCGCGCGATTGGCGACATGATCCTCGCGGCCCGGCGTCTTAAGGTCATAGATCAAGATGAGTGCTCGAAAACTAACAAAAAAGATGAGGCTAAAGGCAAGGCCGATACCGAGCGCCAAAAGATAGGCACCGGCATGCGTGCGCATGAGCGGAATAAAGTTGAAGGCTGCCATCTCCATGAGGCCGCCCGAGAAGATGCCGACGATGCCAAAGAGATTCATGGTTGTGGCAAGGCAAGACGATAAGACGGCGTAGAGAAAAAAGAGCCCGGGGTGGGTGAACATAAAGAGAAACTCGAGTGGCTCGGTAACGCCGCAAACCACCGAGGCGATGATGGCGGGAACAAGGATGACCCTGAGGCCGGCGCGGCGTTCTGGTTTTGCGGTGGAGTAGAACGCAGCCGCGATGGCAGGAAGGCCAAAGAGCTTGACCCAGCCGGTGGCGGTAAAACCGGCCCACGGCGCAAGTTCATTAAGGGGGCGCGTGCTATGGGAGAGGATGGGGAGCAAGCTGCTCCACGTGGCGTAGATGCCGTCGTTAATGACCAGGTTGTCGTAGTAGATCGGCATGTAGAGCAGGTGGTGCAGCCCCATGGGCTCGAGCGCTCGCTCCAAAAACACAAAGATGCCCACGCCAAAGGGGCCGACGCTCGTAAGTGCATGGCGCAGCGTTTCGGTCATTGCGTATACGGAGGGCACGATGGCGGCCGAGATAGCGGCAAGGGCAAACACGGCAAAAAAGCTGATGAGGTAGACCAGCGAGGAGCCCGAGAAGGTGCCGAGCCAATCGGGAACCTTGGCATCGTAGAAGCGGTCATGGATGGCGACGACGGTTGCCGATACCGCTAGCGGGCCGATAATGCCGGTGTCGAGCGTCTTGATGCCGTCGATGATGGTAATGCCGCTAGCGGGGGTCAAAGACGACGGGTACTTAAGTCCAAGGTTGTCTCCGCTTAGCTTGATGATCTCGCTCAAAAAGAAGCAATAGGCAAAATAAGCCACGAGCGCCTCGAGGCAACAACGTGCCGGTTGCTTTTGGGCAAGGCCGATGGGCAGCGCTACGGCAAAAAGGAGCGGAAGTCGCTTAAAGACCGTCCACGAGCCGCGCTGAATGATAGTCCAAAAAACGTACCAAGGGGTTCCGTATACGGCGAGGTCGCCGACGATATCCGCAGACGTTGCGAGGGCGGAGACGCCGACCATAAGGCCCGATATGGAAAACAACATGGCGGGCGCGAACATTGCCCCGCCAAAGCGTTGGATTTTTTGCAGCATGTTCTGCCTCCCGTATATCGAGGCGCGTTGCGCGTGGTGAAACGTTTAAACAATGGATTCATTGTAGAGGACCAGACGATTGTCGTACCGGCAGTTTTGAGCGAAACCGATTTGGGCATGACAGAAACCGTCAACGGTTAAATCCTGTCGCTTTACCGATATTCAGTTTAAACAACTTTAAGAAATGCTATCGTGCCTAGCCGGAAATGAATAATGTAGAGGTGAAACAATGCCAAAAGCGATATACGAAGGAATCTACCGAGAAATACGCTCGCGCATCATTAATGGGACCTATGCGTTTCAGGAGATGCTGCCAACCGAAGCCGAGCTGACCGCGGAGTTCGGATGCACTCGCAATACCGTCCGTCGCGCCTTGGGTATGCTGGCCGACGGGATGTTTGTGCAGCCCATACACGGCAAGGGCGTGCGCGTTATTTGGCTTAAGGGCGAAACCGACATGTTGGGCGCACTCGAAGAGGTTGAGTCGTTTGGCGAGTTTGCAAAGCGCAACAATGCCGTTGCATCGACGGACGTTAAGTCTTTCGAACATCTGGTTTGCACCGAGCAACTCTCTCGTCACCTGGGCTTTAAGGTGGGCGAGGAGTTGATTCGCGTAGTGCGTGTCCGAAGCCTCAACGGCAACGCGCGCCAAGTGGACCATGGCTATTTTTTGGCGTCGATCGCCAAGGGCCTGACTCCCGAGATCGCGGCAGATTCTATTTACGGCTATCTGGAGCACAAGCGCGGTGTCAAAGTGATGGCGAGCCGTCGTACGGTGAGTGTCGAGCTCGCCAACGATGAGGACTGCAGCTATCTTGACCTCGGCAAATACAACTGCGTTGCCGTCATGGAGAGTCAGTCGTACACCTCGGATGGCATCTTGTTTGAGGTGACGCACACTCGCACACACCCCGAGATCTTCCATTACCGCGTCAATTCCAAGCGATAGCCGGCTAGCTCGCAGCCTGACGAGACTCATGGCCTCAAAGAGAAAACGCCCGGTCAAACCGACGGTACATCGGCTTGACCGGGCGTTTTCTCTGCATTAGATAACAAATAATTGTTTATACAAAACTTGTCAAGTATCAAGTTGAAATTACCGTTCACCGAAGTTTTTCTACCGCTCTAGTAATACTTGTTCAAACAACTAGCCAAATGGCGTATCGTTCAAATCAGCAAAAGGGGCAAAGTCCCCGAGCCAATCTCCGAAGGCGGCGGCAAAGGGTGCCGCCACGGTGTGAAAGGGTGGATTGTAATGAAGAACGAAATGAGCAGAAGGCAGTTCCTGGGCTTTGCTGGTTCCGCGGCTGCAGTTCTTGGTCTGGGCCTCGTAGGTTGCGGTGGTTCTGCCGGCTCCGGCTCCTCTGCTTCTGGTGACGCTGCCGAGGTCTACTTCCTCCAATTCAAGCCCGAGGTCGACAAGGAGTGGAAGGAGATCGCCAAGGCCTATAAGAAGGAGAAGGGCGTCGAGGTCAAGATCGTGACCGCCGCTTCCAACACCTACGAGGAGAAGCTTAAGTCCGAGATGTCCAAGAGCTCCGCTCCGACCCTGTTCCAGGTCAACGGCCCCACCGGTCTTAAGAACTGGAAGGATTACTGCGCCGACCTGTCCGATACCAAGCTCCGCGGTGAGCTCATTGACGACTCCCTGGCTCTGCAGTCCGACGGCAAGGATGTGTGCATCGACTGGGTCCAGGAGAGCTTCGGCATCATCTACAACAAGCAGCTGCTCGAGAAGGCTGGCTACAAGGCCGAGGACATCAACTCCTTCGACAAGCTGAAGGCTTGTGCCGACGACATCCAGGCCCGCAAGGACGAGCTTGGTGTCGAGGGTGCCTTCACTTCCGCCGGCATGGACGACTCCTCCAGCTGGCGCTACACCACCCACCTTGCCAACATGCCGCTCTACTACGAGTTTGAGAAGGAGCACAACCAGGAGGACGACGAGATCAAGGGTGAGTTCCTCGACAACTACAAGCAGATCTTCGACCTGTACATCACCGACTCCACCTGCGATCCTTCGCAGCTTGCTTCCAAGACCGGCGACGACGCCACCAACGAGTTCGCAACCGGCAAGGCCGTCTTCTACCAGAACGGCTCTTGGGCCTACTCTGACCTCGTCAAGGCCGGCATGACCGACGATCAGATTGGCATGATGCCGATCTACATCGGTGTTGACGGCGAGGAGAACCAGGGCCTGTGCTCCGGCGGCGAGAACTACTGGTGCGTCAGTTCCCAGGCTTCCGAGGATGCCCAGAAGGCCACCGAGGACTTCATGTATTGGTGCGTCACCGCTGACACCCCGACCAGCATCATCGCCGACAAGATGGGTCTGACCGCTCCGTTCAAGAGCGCCAAGGAGACCACCAACGTCTTCTCGCAGCAGGCCGTTGCCATGGCCAAGGACGGCAAGAAGACCGTCGCTTGGGACTTCGTCTACATTCCCTCCGAGGAGTGGAAGAAGAACCTCAAGCAGGCTCTGATTGCCTACGCTGCCGATAACAGCAAGTGGGACGGCGTCAAGAACGCCTTCGTCGATGGCTGGAAGACCGAGAAGGCCGCTTCCGAGTAAGCAGTTGCTGCCCAAGCTATCTGATTAGCGACAGGGGGGCGGGCAGACGTTGGTTTGCCCGCCCCCTGCATATTGAAAGGACCCTTTTATGGGCAAAGCACTCAAGCGCTGGTGGCCGCTCTTTATGCTGCCCACGTGCCTGGCGTTTATGATCGGGTTCGTGATCCCTTTTATCCAGGGCTTCTATCTCTCGTTCTGCCAGTTTATTATCATTAGTAACGCGCACTTTGTCGGTATCGAGAACTACGTGCGCGCGCTGTCCGATCCGCAGTTCTCCACGTCGTTCTTCTTTACCGTGGCGTTTGCCTTCCTGTCGACGGTGCTCATCAACGTGATCGCCCTGGCCATTGCGCAGGCGCTCACCCGCAAGGCGCTCAAAGGCACCAACATCTTCCGTACGATCTTCTTTATGCCTAACCTGATCGGCGGCATCGTGCTGGGCTACATTTGGCAGATTCTGATCAACTGCCTGCTTTCCAACGTGGGCGCCCAGCTCATCGCTCTTAACTCTGCTGCTGGCTTCTGGGGCCTTATCATCCTGACCCTGTGGCAGCAGGTCGGCTACATGATGATCATCTACATCGCTGGTCTGCAGTCCATTCCGTCCGATTACATCGAGGCCGCCAAGGTCGACGGCGCTACGGCATGGCAGACGTTTTGGAAGGTTAAGATCCCTAACCTGATGCCGACCATCACCATCTGCCTGTTCCTGTCCATCACCAACGGCTTTAAGCTGTTCGACCAGAACCTCGCCCTTACCGGCGGCGCCCCCGCGCACTCCACCGAGATGCTCGCCCTGAACATCTACAACACGTTCTATTCGCGTGCCGGTATCGCATGGCAGGGCATTGGTCAGGCCAAGGCGGTTATCTTCTGCATCCTGGTCGTGGCCATCTCCATGATCCAGCTTAAGGCCACGAGGTCCAAGGAGGTGCAGCAGTAATGAAACGCGATAAGGTTATCAACCGCGCGCTCTCGATTTTCTTTACGATCCTGTCGCTCGCGTGGATCTACCCCGTGTTCATGATTGCGCTTAATTCTTTTAAGAAAGCGACCGCAATCAGCACCACCACGGCATTCGATCTGCTCACGCCCGAGACGTTCAACGGCCTCGCAAACTACATGCACGCCCTTAACGAGCAGGGCTTTGCCTCGGCATTTATGTACTCGCTCATCATCACGGTCACGTCGGTCGTGCTGATCTTGGTGTGCTGCTCCATGTGCGCTTGGTACGTGGTTCGTGTCAACAACAAGATCTCGAACTTCTTCTATTACCTGTTCGTGTTCTCGATGGTCGTGCCGTTCCAGATGCTCATGTTCACGCTGTCCAATTTGGCGGACCGCATCGGCTTCAACACGCCGTTCAACATCTGCTTTATCTATCTGGGCTTTGGCGCGGGCCTGGCGGTCTTTATGTTCGCCGGTTTTGTAAAGAACATCCCGCTCGAGATCGAGGAGGCGGCCATGATTGATGGCTGCAACCCGGTCCAGGTGTTCTTTAAGATCGTCCTTCCCATCATGAAGCCCACCTATCTTTCGGTCGGCATCCTCGAGACCATG
Source organism: uncultured Collinsella sp. (assembly GCA_938045085.1). Taxonomy (GTDB): domain Bacteria; phylum Actinomycetota; class Coriobacteriia; order Coriobacteriales; family Coriobacteriaceae; genus Collinsella. The sequence continues at coordinate 14,157 of CALINZ010000148.1, forward strand.
TGGGTCTGGAACGACTACCTGCTGCCCTACCTTACGCTCGACTCCACCAAGTACAAGACCATTCCTATCTTGATCCAGTACTTCCGCGGCGGCTACGGCCACGTCGAGCTCGGCCCCATGATGGCCTGCATCATGATGGTCGTTATCCCCATCGTCATCATGTACATCCTCTGCCAGAAGTACATCATCGACGGTGTGGTGGCAGGTGCCGTCAAGGGCTGATGCCGTAACTGTTTTGCAAGTTTTGGCGGCGTCCCTCAGCGCGGCGCCGCGTATCGAAAGGTAAAGACATGGCCGAGATTGTTCTCAAACATGTTCAGAAGGTGTATCCCAACAACGAGTCAAAAAAGAAGGGCTTCTTTGGCAAAAAGAAGAAGACCGAGGAGAAGAAGCACAACCTCAAGGTTACCGAGGATGGTGTGCTCGCTGTAGAGGACTTCAACCTCACCGTTCACGACCAGGAGTTCGTCGTCCTCGTTGGCCCCTCTGGCTGCGGTAAGTCCACGACGATGCGCATGGACGCCGGCCTGGAGGACATTACCTCGGGCGATGTGCTCATCGACGGCAAGCGTGTCAACGACGCGGCGCCCAAGGACCGCGACATCGCCATGGTGTTCCAGAGCTACGCTCTGTACCCCAATATGACGGTGTACGAGAACATGGCATTTACGCTCGAGCTCAAGAAGGTTCCCAAGGACGAGATCGACCGCAAGGTTCGCTCTGCTGCCGAGATTCTGGGCATTACCGAGTACCTCGACCGTAAGCCCAAGGCGCTCTCCGGCGGCCAGCGCCAGCGTGTCGCTATCGGCCGCGCCATCGTGCGTGACCCCAAGGTCTTCCTGATGGACGAGCCGCTGTCCAACCTGGACGCCAAGCTTCGTAACCAGATGCGTGCCGAGCTCATTAAGCTGCGCCACGAGATCAAGGGCACGTTCATTTATGTTACTCACGACCAGACCGAGGCTATGACCCTTGGCGACCGTATCGTGGTCATGAAGGACGGCGTCGTCCAGCAGATCGCCACGCCGCAGGAGGTCTTCAACCATCCGGCGAACATCTTCGTCGCCGGCTTCATCGGCGTGCCGCAGATGAACTTCTTCGATGCCCAGCTGGTGCGCTCGGGCAACGGCTTTACCGTCAAGACCGAGGATATGAACGTGGCACTCGCCCCCGAGACTTGCGCTCAACTTGCCCTCAACTGGGACGGCGGCGACGTGAAGGAGATTACGGCCGGCGTGCGTCCCGAGCAGATCCTGCTTGCTGACAAGGGCGAGGAGGGCGCGCTCCAGGGTACCGTCGAGGTGACCGAGCTCATGGGTTCGACCGAGCATGTCCACGTGACCGCTCCCGACGGCCAGTTTGTTCTGATTATCCCCGTCGTCGACCTCGAGGCCAAGGGCGCGCTCAAGGCTGGCGACACCATCTGGTTCAAGTTCGAGAAGAACGCGACCCATCTCTTCGATAAGGTATCTGGCAAGAACCTTATCTAGGCCCGGTGCATCCAGGCCCTCCCTTTGGGCGACTGCGGTATTGCCATCCTTTTGCCGCGGTCACATATAAGGCTTCCCTCCCGTCCACTGGGCGAGAGGGGAGCCTTTCTTTGTGTTGGGGTTGTCTGACCGGTCGTTTGTCTCGATCTGTAACGGGTAGGGCCGATTTCGGACGTTAGATGTTACAGATCGAGACGGTTCCGCTGAGCTAACCATTTCATCTAAATCTGTAACACCAAAGGTGAATTTCAGCTGCTAGATGTTACAGATTGAGATAAACCCAAGGGAAGGGGCCAGTATGTCTCAATCTGTAACAGCTGGGACCGTTTTTACCGAGTAGTTGTTACAGATCGAGATTGTTTGGCCGAGTCGGGTCACAGGGTAACGTGCGGGCACAAAAAACGGAGCCGTGTTGCCACGACTCCGTTTCTCAAGAGGATGGGTAAGGGAAGCGAAATTAGTTCAGGTGCCAGATCTCGTCGTTGTACTGGGAGATGGTGCGGTCGGACGAGAAGGTGCCGGCGTTGGCGATATTGATGAGCGTCTTGCGCATCCAGGCGTCGTGGTCCTCGTAGTCGGCCAACACGCGCTCCTTGGTCTGGATGTACTCCTCAATGTCGAGCAGGGCCATAAACCAGTCCTTGCCCTTAATGTCATCGTGCAGGCGCTGCAGGCGCTCGGCATTGCCGGTCGCCATAAAGGCCGGGTTGGTGATGAAGTCCACCAGCAGTTTAATGCCGGGCTTGCGGTAGAGCGCACCGGCGTTGTAGGTGCCGTCGGCGTAGAGCTGCTCGACCTGTTTGGAAGAGGCACCAAAGGTATAGATGTTCTCGTCGCCCACGAGCTCGGCAATCTCTACGTTGGCACCGTCGAGCGTGCACAGGGTTAGGGCGCCGTTGAGCATGAACTTCATGTTGGAGGTGCCGCTCGCCTCCTTGGAGGCCAGGCTGATCTGCTCGGAGATGTCAGCGGCGGGGATCACGCGCTCGGCGGCGGTGACGTTGTAGTTCTCGATCATGACAACCTGCAGGTAGGGAGCCACGTCGGGGTCGTTTGCAATCCACTGCGACAGCGTCAAGATCAGATGGATGATGTCCTGCGCGATAGTGTAGGCAGGCGCCGCCTTGCCGCCAAAGATGATGGTGACGGGGTGCTTAGGTCTGTTGCCGTTCTTGATGTCGAGGTACTTCCAGATGATGTAGAGCGCGAGCATCTGCTGGCGCTTGTACTCGTGGATACGCTTGACCTGGACGTCGATGATGGCGTTGGAGGGAATGGTCACGCCCTGCTCGAGCGCCATGAACTGGCGCATGATGGCCTTGGCCTCGACCTTGGTGGCGGCCAGGCGCTCAAGAACATCCTTGTCGTTAGCGAATTCGGCGAGCTTGCTCAGGTCGCCGGTGCTGCGCCAATCGGTGCCGATTACATCGTCGAGTAGGCTGGCGAGTGCGGGGTTAGCGCCATGGATCCAGCGGCGGAAGGTGATGCCGTTGGTTTTGTTGGAGAACTTCTCGGGATAGATCTCGTAGAACGGGTGAAGCTCGGTGTCCTCCAGGATCTTAGTGTGGAGTGCGGCGACGCCATTGATGGAGAAGCCAAAGTGAATGTCCATGTGGGCCATGTGGACGGTGTCGTGCTCGTCGATGATGGCGACGCGCGGGTCGTCGTGCTCGGCCTTGGCAACCTCGTCGAGCTTGACGATAATGTCGGCGATGGCAGGGGAGACTTTCTGCAGGCTGGTGAGCGGCCACTTCTCGAGCGCCTCGGCAAGAATCGTGTGGTTGGTGTAGGCGACCATGGAGCGCACGATGGTAACGGCCTCGTCAAACTCGATGTCGTGCTCGGCGGTGAGCAGGCGGATGAGCTCGGGAATGACCATAGTGGGGTGCGTGTCGTTGATCTGGACCACGGCGTAGTCGGCCAGATCGTGCAGGTTGCTGCCGCGTTCGACGGCCTCGTCGATCAGGAGCTGGGCGGCGTTGCTCACCATGAAGTACTCCTGGTAGATGCGAAGCAGGCGGCCCTGCTCATCGGAATCATCCGGATAGAGAAACAAGGTGAGGTTCTTGGCGATCTCGGTCTTGTCGAAGTCGATGGAGCTGCCGGGGACCAGGCCGTCGTCGACACTTGCCAGGTCAAACAGACGCAGCCGGTTCTTGGTGGGCTGGCCGTAACCGGGCACATCGATGTTGACGAGCTTGGAGGTAACGGCAAAATCGCCGAACTCGACGGTGTAGGAGCGGTCATCGTCGACCAGGATGTCCTGCTCACCGAGCCACTCGTCGGGGACGGCCTTCTGCTGGTTGTCGACAAAGCGCTGACGGAACAGACCGTAGTGATAGTTGAGGCCCACGCCATCGCCGGTCAAGCCCAGCGTGGCGATGGAATCCAGGAAGCATGCGGCCAAGCGGCCCAGGCCGCCGTTGCCGAGCGACGGCTCGACCTCGAATTCCTCGATCTTGTTGAGGTCGTGGCCTGCGGCGGTGAGCTGGTCCTTAACCTCGTCGTAGATGCCGAGGTCGATCATGTTGTTGATGAGCAGCTTGCCGATCAAAAATTCGGCGGAAATGTAATAGAGCTTTTTCTTGCCGTTGTTGAGCGGGCAGGTGGCGGAGCGCTCCTGCACGAGTTTGACCAGCAGCTTGTAAATGCGACGGTCGTCGAGCTGCTCGAGCGAGGTGCCAAAAGACTGCTCGGCGAGTTCCATGAGGTTAATTCGGGGCATGTTTTCTCCTGTGATGGGTTGTTTCATGTCTGCAATTCATAAGAAGCCCGCGCGAGGGGATTGGGGTGGCCTCGCGCGGGAAAAGCAAGCGCGTCCGCACGGTGGGGAGGGGTCGGGCGCGGTAGCTCCTATTGAGGAAGCTCGATTTCGGCTTCCGACGGGATGCGGAAGTAGGTCTCGGTCCAGTCGGTGAGTTTGTGCTCGAGCTCGCGGGTGATGGCGCCGTCGAGCATGCGCCAGGTCCAGTTGCCGCCCAGCGTGGCAGGGGTGTTGATGCGCGCCTCGTTGCCCAAGTTGAGCAGGTCCTGCATGGTGTAGATGCACGTGTCGCTCACGCTGGCGGCGATGGTGCGATTGAGTGCATCTGCCATGGGTTCGCCGGCCTGCTGATGGGTGTACAGGGCTGCCTGCTCGCGCTGACGCGGGGTGGCCGTTCCCTCAAACCAACCGCGCGCCGTCTCGTTGTCGTGGGTGCCCACATAGGCGACGGTGTTGGCGATGTAGTTATGCGGCAGGTAGTACGAGTTGGTGCCCTCAAAGGCAAACTGCAGGATCTTCATGCCGGGGAAGCCCGAGTTGTCGCGCATGTCGATGACGCCGGGGGTGAGGAAGCCCAGGTCCTCGGCGATGATGGGCAGCGTGCCGAGCTTTTCCTCGAGCGTCTTGAAGAACTTGAGGCCGGGACCCTGCGTCCACGAACCGTAGGACGAATCGGGCGAGGAGAACGGCACCTCCCAATAGGCCTCGAAGCCGCGGAAGTGATCCAGGCGGATGACGTCGTACATGTCGAGGGCGGCGCGAATGCGGCCCTCCCACCAGGAGAAGCCGTCGGACTCCATGGCGTCCCAGTCGTAGATGG
>CALINZ010000149.1 GCA_938045085.1 uncultured Collinsella sp.
GAAAACCCGTTTCTGCTCGCCCCACTTGAGGTTCGTCTGGAAGCCGACGATGTTGAGCAGCGCGGTCTCGAGAAGCTGGCACTCCAGCGACGGGCCGGTGACGCGCACCATGGGCTCGCGCGGAAACACGAGCTCGCCCTCGGGCACGGCGTCAATGTTCACGTGCGCACGGAAGTTGCGCAGGTAGTCGAGGAATGCAGGCTTAAACATCGCGCCGCCGGCCGGAGCCTGGAGCGAAGCTAGATAGTCGATGTCCTCGGGCGTAAAGCGCAGGTTCTCGACCAGCTCGGGCAGTTCGGCGGTGCCGCACATGACGGCATAGGCGCTGCCAAAGGGATGGTCGCGGTAAAACGCGGTAAAGCAACCCTGCTCATTGGCCTTGCCGCTCTCCCACAGGCCCTGGGCCATAGTGAGCTCGTACAGATCGGTGAGCATTGCAATGTCGGTGGGATGCGAGATGTCGGTCAAAGCCATGGGGCGACCTTTCAGATGTGTGGTGCAGAGGTTGAGGGTTGGACGAGAGCAGAGCATGCGGACATGACGCCCGATGCAAATCGGTTAGAGCAGGCCCATGCTGGTCAGGATCGTGTAGCCCATAAAGATGACAAACGCGATGAGGGCAAGGACAATGATGATTTTTTGAGCCGGCGCCATGCCAGGGATCTCGTTCTCGCCCGTAGGTTCCTTGGAGGCAACCATGCGCTGGGCAAAGGTCATCTCGTCACGGCTCGGCTTGGGCTCGACGGACTTGGGACGAGCGGCCTTTTTAGGCTGAGGTTTGGGCGCGGCAGGTGCAGGCTTCGCAGCAGCGGGCTTGGGTGCGGGCGCGGGCTTGCGCTCGGATGCGGCGTTCGAGGCGACCTCCTCGGCCTTCGCACGCTCGGCGCGCAGGGCAGCCAGCTCCTCACGCTCGCGACGGGCCTCTTCCCGAGCCTCGCGGCGGGCCTTCTCAGCGCGGAGCTCTTCCAACTCAGCGCGCTCCTCGTCGGACAATGGTTGGGACTCAAGCTCGGCCATGGTATAGCCCTTTCTTTTAAAAAAAGCCGCCGACACAATGTCAGCGGCTTATCAAATCCAAGGGTGGAGACGAAGGGAGTCGAACCCTCGGCCTCTGCCATGCGACGGCAGCGCTCTCCCAACTGAGCTACGTCCCCAGGACAAGTCGATATTTTACCTACGGCTCGCCAACTGTCAACGCCCAATAACCAGTCTTTTTGGGGCGCGGCTATTTTGGCAACTTTTCGAACAGGCGATCCTCTCGATGATTTTTTATCCCCGTCCCAGAAAAATCATCGACGAACGCGCTACTTTGCGCTGGTAAGAACACCGGTGGTGTCGAAGGCCGGGGTGAAGCTCTTGTCTACCGCGCCGCCCTCTTGCCAGAACATCGTCGTAAAACCCAGGTCGTCGGCATGG
>CALINZ010000150.1 GCA_938045085.1 uncultured Collinsella sp.
CTTTGTTGAGGGTCCACTATTTGCTGAAGGGTGAACTTGCATTGCATTGGCTCGCCTTCTGCTTGTGGCTTTGCCTCGTCAAAATCGAAGATCATGATGGCGCAGTTGGGGAGTTTTGCTGGGAGTTCGAAGCCCTCTGGGGCTGCAGCTTTAATGAATTGGCGGCTGGCGCTGCCGTGGCTTACTGCTAGGAGGGTTTCGATGCCCTCGGCGCCCATGAGATTGGTGAGGGTGCCTACCATTCGCTCCTGCAGGGCATGACTTCCTTCTCCACCAAATGGGACCAAATCCTCGCCCGGATCCCAGACGTCGGTGGGAAGGGCATCGTGGGGGCCTTCTTCGAAGGTGCCGTAGCTGCGCTCGATGATGCCGTCGCAGGGCTCGACCGCTGCGTCCGGACCGAGGAGCTCGCATGCGACGAGCTGAGCTGTGTCCATGGCTCGGCCTAAGGGTGATGAGACCACTTTGTCGGGGGCGACGCCGTGGGCCTTGAGCCATGCGGCCGCCATTCCCGCTTGTTTGCGGCCCAGGTCGGTCAACGGTGAATCGCAGCGACCCTGGACGAGCTTTTTGACGTTGAATTCCGTCTGGCCGTGGCGGAGTAGATATAGACGCTTCATGCTCTCCCCTTCTGTATAACTTGCTTTGCCGGCACAGCTCTACTCGTGGGTATGCCCTACGTAGTCTTCGTCGATAGTAATCTTGGCAATCGACTTGGGGTATTCCGATTCGACCCTCTGGGCTAACGCGTGTTTGAGCTCATCGGCTCCCATGCCCAAATCCGAGGGTCGCACGCAGTCAAAAATCACATTGGTGTGCGTGGGGCCCGGCACGCAGCGCAGATCGTGAATCGAAAGGCGGCTATCGATCTCTTGAGCCATAGCGTTGATGCGCAGGCGCATGCTCGCCACATTTGAATCGTCGGTCACGATGGGATCGTAATGGAGCGTGACGACCATGCCGTCCTCGTCCCTAAACGACTGCTCGATGTTATCGAGCGTATCGTGACTTTCCAGCGGGCTGGCCTCGGCCGCCATCTCGGCGTGCGCACTTGCAAACTTCCTGCCCGGACCGTAATCGTGAACCATTAGGTCATGAACGCCCAAAACGCCGGGGTAGCTCATGATCTTGTCTCGGATGTGCTTGACCAGCTTAGGATCGGGCGCCTGGCCCAAAAGCGGGCTCACCGTATCTTGGATAAGCTCAAAGCCGCTCCAGCCAATATAGGCGCCAACGGCAAGTCCAACCCAAGCATCAAGATTGATATGCGTCACCTGCGAAACAATTGCGCACGCCAGCACAGCACCCGTAGCAAGGACATCGTTCTTGGAATCCTGAGCGGTCGCATGCAGCGTCTCGGACTCAATGCGGTCACCGAGCTTTTGGTTGAGGGCCGCCATCCACAGCTTTACGACCATCGAAAGCGCTAGAACCGCCACCAGGACAAGCGAGAACTCGACAGGTTCGGGGTGGATGATGCGCTCAAACGAGGACTTGATAAGCTCAAGGCCAATCAGCAGCACGAGCGCCGCCACGACCAGACCCGAGAGATACTCGTAGCGGCCATGTCCGTAAGGATGCTCGGGGTCCGCCGGCTTGCTCGCCAGCTTAAAGCCCAGCACGCTCACGATATTCGAGCTGGCATCGGACAGGTTGTTCATGGCATCCGCCACAATCGAAACCGATCCCGACAGCACACCAATTGCGCCCTTCGCAGCACAAAGCGCAACATTGGCGAGAATACACACCACGCCCGTTAACGTGCCCACGCGCGCACGATCGCCCTGCGCGCGCTTAACAATCCACTCGACCATCTACATCCGCCCCCACGGTACTACCTATATATCTATTGCTCAAACGGATTGTAGTGTAGCCACTTTGTCCCCCAGATACAAAAAGGCCGCAACCCACACGGGCCGCGGCCTTGGAGCGTGACAAAGGAATCGTCCTTTTGTTGCACAGGTTTATGCGCTTGCTTCAGCAGCGCTCGCCACTGTTTCGGACAAATCAGCTTCGTCTTCTGCCGCCTGCCCCTTCGTCGGCACCACGCCAAAGCAGTAGCTCAGCGCCGCAGACACCGCAAATGCCACACTGCCGGCAACGCAGCACCACAGCAGGTTCGAAATGCCGCCCGTGGCAAAACCAATGACCATGAGGACATTCGTCATACCGATGGTATAAGCCGTAACGTGGCCCACGGCTGCAACAAGGCCTCCGACGGCGCCGCCAATGGCCATGCACGTCAGGCACCTGCCATATTTAAAGCCGCAACCGTACAGCGCAGGCTCGCTTACGCCGCCAAGAACACCCGAGATTGAATAGCCCAACATGAGCGCCTTCTCGTCCTTATCCGCAACGCGGAGCGACGCGCCAAAGGGCATGCCCCAAACGGCAAACGTCGCCATTGTCGCGGCAATAAGAATGCACGAATCCGTTCCCGCACTCATAAACTGCGCGTACGCAAGCGATAGGACAACATTGCTGACGCCCGCTATCTTTAGGAACTCCCAGCCCGCGGCAAGCCCCATGAGCGTGAGCAGCGACACGATGCCACCGGAATTGCCAAGCATAAACATAAGCCGGCCCAACAGCATGCCCAGATAGCTGCCCGCCGGTGCCGTAATACACAGCGAAACCGGAACCATGACAAGCATGGTCGCAAACGGAACAAACGAAAACGCCATGGCCTTAGGGATAACGCGCTGAAAGAAACACTCCACTCGCCATAACACGGGCACCGAGATGAGAACCGGAATAACAGTCGTCGTGTAATCGTTGACCGGTGCGGGAAGCAGACCATACACGGAAGTCATCGATGCCCCCGTCGTCGATGCGGCATCGACGAGCTTAAGCAAATCGGGCGCAATCAACACGCCGCCCAGCATCATGCCCAGCTGCTCCGAGCAACCGAGCTGACGGGCGGCCGCCCAACCAAGATAAATGGGCAAAAAGTAGTAGCCGGCGTTATAGAGCCAACTGTAGAACAGGCGATAGATTTCGGAATCGGCAGACCACAGGCCCAGCATGCCTTCGCCCATAATGACGGCGACGGTGCGAAACAACGCCGCGCAGACAATAAAGGGCAGCGCCGACATCATGCTTTTGGACAGATAGTCCACCACGGCCATGGCATTTGACGAAACCGTCGTTGTAAACGAGGTGTTAGAAACTTGTGACATGGAACGCCTTTCCCAATGTGACATGCGGGCTGTCCCTTTGTCACATCGTGCGGTACTGACCGATTGCACGGTACTTTTCGTAGCGGAGGTTTGTGAGGGTCGCGTCGTCGAGCTGCCCAAGCGTATCGAAGGCATCAAATGCCGAGGACATGACGGCGCCGGCGATCTCCTCATGCGACAGGCCCCTATCGTCAACAATGCCGTCGATGATACCGAGCGCCAACAGATCGGGGGCCGTGAGCTTAAGCGCCTCGGCGGCCTCATTCGCACGCTCGGTATCCTTCCACAGGATCGACGCACAGGCCTCGGGGCTCACGACCGAGTAGGCAGAACTCGAAAGCATAAGAATGCAGTCGGCCACGGACAGCGCCAGCGCGCCACCAGAGCCGCCCTCGCCTGTCACCACCGAGACAATCGGCGTCTTAAGGCCGCTCATCTCCATAAGATTCTGGGCAATCGCCTCGCCCTGGCCGCGCTCCTCGGCACCGATGCCGCAAAACGCGCCCGAAGTATCGACCAGGCACAGAACCGGTCGACCAAACTTTTCGGCCTGGCGCATCAGGCGACGCGCTTTGCGGTAGCCCTCGGGATGCGCCATGCCAAAGTTGCGGCGCATGCGCTCTTTGGTCGTGGTGCCGCGCTCGATGGCGATGACCGTTACGGGGCGTCCGTCTTTCCAGCCAATGCCAGCCACCACAGCGGCGTCGTCGCCAAAGTAACGGTCGCCGTGCAGCTCCACAAATCCATCCAGGCCCAGCAAGATCATCTCACCCGCCGTGGCGCGATCTGCCGAGCGGGTCTGCTTGACAATCTCGAGCGCGGTTTTTGGTGCCGTCGAGCGCTTAAACAAGTGTCCCAGCTTTTTGCCGCGGCGACCCGTATGCACGATCTCATGTGGTGCCCCCAGGCCGGGCGCGTGGCCTTCGTGCAGCGCCAACAGCTCGCCTACCGTGAGCGCAATCTCGCCACGCGGAACAACGGCATCGCAAAAGCCGTGCTCCAGCAAAAACTCGGAGCGCTGGAATCCCTTGGGCAGGCGCTTGTGCATGTTCTGCTCGATCACGCGTGGGCCGGCAAATGCCGTCAGGGCATCGGGCTCGGCCAGGATAATGTCGCCCTCCATGGCAAAGCTCGCGGTTACGCCTCCGGTCGTGGGGTCGGTGAGCACCGTGATATACAGGCCGCCCGCCTCGCTGTGGCGCCTAACCGCCGCAGAAATCTTGGCCATCTGCATAAGCGATGTCACGCCCTCTTGCATGCGTGCACCGCCCGAAACGGTAAAGCCGACAACTGGCAATCCCAGCTCGGTCGCACGCTCAAATGCGCGACAGATCTTCTCGCCCACCACGGAGCCCATCGAGCCCATCATAAAGTTGGCGTCCATAAAGAAGAGTGCCGTATCGCAACCGCAGATTTTGCCCCTGCCGCACACAACGGCATCGCGCTCGCCCGAACGCTCGAGCGCGCCCTTGAGCTTATCGGCATAGCCGGGAAACGAAAGGAAGTCCTCCGACGCCAGATTGGCATCCCATTCCTCAAACGTGCCCTCGTCGACCGTCATGCGCGTGCGCGCGCGACCGCTCACGCGAAAGTGTTTGCCGCAACGAGGGCAGACCTCGAGGTTGTCGTGTAGACGTGCCTCATCGATCACACGGCGGCACTCCGGGCACTTGATAAACACGTGGCGCGCGGGAAACTCGGCGCACGACTCGGTTATTGGCCCCTCAAGGACATTGACCGTCTTCGCTTTTCTATTCATCAGCATAGAGATGCCCCATCAGATCGGTGTGATACATGCCCGACAAGAACTCATCGTTTGCCAGCACGTCGAGCTGCAGCTCGCTGTTTTCGCTCACGCCCTCAATCACGAGCTCGCCCAGGGCCGAGCGCATCTTGCGAATGGCGCCGTCGCGCGTGGGCGCACACACGATGAGCTTGCCGAGCATGGAGTCGTAGTACGGCGGAACGTTCGCACCGGTAAACATGGCGGAATCCCAGCGCACGCGCGGACCACCCGGCACACGCAACGCGGTGACCGTTCCGCATGACGGCAGAAAGTCCGGCGTTTCGGCATTGATGCGGCACTCCATGGCGTGGTTGCGGACCGGAACGTCCTCCTGCTCAAAGGGCAGAAGCTGGCCGGCCGCCACGCGCAGCTGCCACTTGACCAAGTCGGTATCGGTCACAAACTCCGTAACCGGATGCTCCACCTGCAAGCGCGTGTTCATTTCCATAAAGTAGAAATTGCCGTCGTCCGAATACAGGAACTCGATGGTACCGGCTCCTTCGTAGCCGACGGCACGAGCCAGGTCGCGCGCGGCCTTGTGCATACGGGCACGAATGTCGTCGTGTCCGTCGAGGCACGGCGCGGGGCTCTCCTCGATCAGCTTTTGGTTGCGGCGCTGCACCGAGCACTCGCGCTCGCCGAGCGAAAACACATGGCCCTGCTTATCGGCCATAATCTGTACCTCAACGTGGTGCGCTGGCGCGACGAACTTCTCCATGTAGCACTCGCCATCGCCAAAAACGGCCTCTCCCTCGGCACGCGCCTCGATGAACGCCTTTGCCGCATCTTCCACGCGCTCGACCTTACGAATGCCGCGACCGCCACCGCCTGCACGCGCCTTAATAAGCACGGGGCAGCCGATGCGCTCGGCCTCGGCCGTTGCCTCCTCGGGGCTTTTGAGCAAATCGCAGCCCGGCACGATGGGCACGCCCGCCGCGGCAGCCGTTCGACGTGCGGCGTCCTTGTCGCCCATGTTGTCGATCACCTCGGCCGAGGGGCCGACAAACGCCAGGCCATACTTGTCGCAGTCGCGCACGAAGCTCGCCTTCTCGGAGAAAAAGCCATAGCCGGGATGAATTGCCTTAGCTCCCGACTTTACGGCACAGGTGAGCACGGCATCGTCGTTGAGGTAGCTCTCGGCAAGACGCGGGCCGCCGATACAATACGCCTCGTCGGCAAGTTGCACGTGCAGCGCGTCCGCATCGGCCGTGGAGTAGACGGCGACGGTCTTGATGCCCATATCACGGCACGCGCGGATAACACGGACCGCGACTTCGCCGCGGTTGGCGATGAGCACTTTGTCGAACATGAAGCCTTCCTTAACTTTCGTGCATGAGTGCAAAGGACATATCGGCGCGGCAGCAAACCTCACCGTTGACGCTCGCAGTACCCGTCGCAAAGCGGAACGGCCCGCGCGCTCGCGTGATGGAGCACACCAGGTCCACCGTGTCGCCCGGGCGCACCGGACGCTTAAAGCGCACCTTGTCCAGACTCGTGTAGAACGGCGTCGCGCCGCGCGCCTCCTCATCGCCCATCAGCAGCACGCAGCAGTTCTGGGCGAGCATCTCGCATTGAATCACGCCGGGGACCACCGGGTTTCCCGGAAAATGCCCGTGCAAAAAGTACTCGTCGCCCGTGATCGTGATCTTGCCGTGGGCCTCGTCGCCCACCAGCTCGGCCTCGTCGAGCAAAAGCATCGGCTCGCGATGCGGTAACAGCTTCTTGAGCTCTTCTATGTTCATGGATATCACCTATCCGATCCTCATGAGGCAGCTGCCAAACTCCACGAGGTCGCCGTCAGCCACGCAGATCTCGAGCACCTCGCCATCCGCCTCTGCCGTCACCTCGTTGAGAACCTTCATGGCCTCGATGATGCAGAGGGTCTCGCCGGCCTTGACCTTGGAGCCCACGTGCACAAACGGCTCGTCGCCCGGCGCCGGGGCAGCATAGAAAACGCCGACCATGGGAGCGGTCACCTCGATGCCCTTCGGCTTCGGTGCGGCGGCAGGCGTCTGCGCGGCGGGCTCCGGTGCGGCGGCAGGCACGGCGACAGGAGCCACCGCCGGAGCAGTCACGGCACTCGGCATAGGCATGGGCACGGCAACCGGCTGCGCTGCACTCGCGCGCTCGAGCTCGACCGCGGTGCCATCGGGCTCCTCCACGCGCACGCGCGTAAGGCCGCGGTCCTCCATCACATCGGCTATCTCGGCAAGTCTTTTGGAATCCATGCTCTAGCTCCTTGCATATCTACGCAGCGCGATGGCGGCATTGTGTCCGCCAAAGCCCAGATTGGTCGAAAGCGCCCAGGTAAGGTCGGCGCGAACCGCGCGATTGGGCGTGTAGTCAAGATCGCAGGCGGGATCGGGCGTGTGGTAGTTAATGGTCGGCGGCACCACACCCTGCTCGAGCGCCATGGCACAGGCCATGACCTCGATGGCGCCCGTGGCACCGATCATGTGGCCGGTCATCGACTTGGTCGACGAGACATGTGCGGCGCGCGCCGCGTCCTCGCCGAGCGCTCGTTTGATGCCCGCCGTCTCGGACGAATCGTTGAGTTTGGTCGAGGTGCCGTGAGCGTTGATGTAAAGGCCCTCGGAAGGCTTAACGTCGCCCTCGGCCACCGCCAGCGATATCGCACGGGCGATACCTGCCGCGTCCGGGTCGGGACTCGTGATGTGGTAGGCGTCATCGGTGTTGCCGTAGCCCACGACCTCTGCGTAAATGTGCGCACCGCGGGCCTGTGCGTGCTCCATACCCTCGAGCACGAGCACGCAGGCGCCCTCGCCCATCACAAAACCGTCGCGGTCTGCATCGAACGGGCGGCAGGCCGTCGCGGGATCGGGGTTGGTGGTCAATGCGCGGCAGGACGTAAAGCCCGCAACGGCATCGGGGATAATGGCGGCCTCGGCGCCGCCGGCCAGGATTGCATCGGCATAGCCGTGCTTGATGGCGCGGAACGCCTCGCCCACCGCATGGGCAGAAGTCGCGCACGCGGTCACCACGGGCAGGGTCGGGCCCTTTGCCTTATGGCGAATCGCAATGTTGCCCGAAGCCATGTTGGGAATCATCATCGCAATCATGTAGGGCGATGCGCGACGAGGCCCGCGATCGGCAATCGTGTGGACGTTGTCGACAAGCGCCTGCATGCCGCCCACGCCCGAGCCCACGTAGACGCCCAAGCGCTCGCGATCGATGGCGCCTTCGACATCAAAGCCCGCATCGTGCATGGCCTCGTCCGAAGCCGCCATCGCAAACTGAACGCAGGGGTCCAGATGCTTGGCGTCACGCTTGCCAAAGTACTCGTTGCCGTCAAAGCCCTTGACCTCGGCCGCCACCTTAACGGCAAACGCATCGGTATCGAAGTGCGTGATCGGGCCGATGCCGCACGTGCCGGCGCACATGGCCGCCCAGGTGGCAAGCGCGGTGTTGCCGAGCGGCGATACGGCACCGATGCCGGTGATTGCAACTCTCTGTTCCATCATGGTCTCCTCATCCAAGCCGTTGTGTGGCTCTGGTTTCTACATCGCCATTCCGCCGTCGACATGCAGCGTCTGGCCTGTGATATAACGTGCTTCATCAGAAGCAAGAAATGCCGCCGCATTCGCAATATCTTCTGTCTCTCCAAACTTTCCAAGAGGGATCTGGGCTGTTGCTCCTTCTTTCACCTTCTCTGAAAGTACTTCTGTCATCTCTGTGTTAATAAATCCCGGAGCGATCGCATTTACGGTAATTCCTCTGGAAGCCAGTTCTCTTGCCGCACTCTTTGTGAGTCCGATCACACCAGCCTTTGATGCAGAATAATTAGCCTGTCCTGCATTTCCAAGAACTCCTGATACAGAAGACAGGTTAATAATTCTTCCGGATCTCTGACGTAGCATCTGTCTTGAGACTGCACGGATACAATGAAAAGTTCCTTTCAGATTCGTATCGATCACAGCATCAAAATCCTCTTCTGCCATCTTCAT
>CALINZ010000151.1 GCA_938045085.1 uncultured Collinsella sp.
TTGGGGACAGCGTAAAATCGAGACCGAGCTCAAGCGCCGTCATGTCGTGCTCGATGACATTCCCGGTTATCCCGAGGATTATTTTGCCGTCGAAGACGATTTGGCGCGTGCGTCAGCCCTGCTCGCCAAGCGGCGTGTTCCAGAGACGCGCGGATTCGAAAAACTGGTTCGGTTTTTGATGGGCAAGGGCTTCTCGTATCACATCGCCGCCGATGCCGTTAAGGCACGTCTAGATGCCGAACGCGAGGAATGTACGGTTTAGGCGTATGCGTTATGTGGCCCTGCCGTTCACCGCGTTTTAGCCGCCGTGCCGGGGCCATTTATTTGACAGTTGTTGTGGTTCAACGTACGATAAACACTGTCATTTGCTTTGTGATATGTGCTCATCTGTGATGAGTTTGTTTATATGTTTATCTGTATCCGACCCGCATAAGCTGCGCCCATATTACTCAAATGTCGCGAGCCGTTCGTAAGGACGGTTCGCTTTGTTGTGTAACGAATCCATAAAAAGGAGTGAGCATGCCTATCATCGCAGCGCTCGTTGGCATCGTTTTGGGTGCCATCGCCGCCATTGCCTACATGCGCACCGCCAAGCAGGGTAGTCTTCACGAGGCCGACGAAAAGATCCAGTCGGCACACGCACAGGCTGAGTCCCTGATCGGTGATGCTAAGCGTCAGGCCGAGACCCTCAAAAAAGAGGCTCTGCTCGAGGCTAAAGAGGAGATCATCAAGAACAAGCAGGCCGCCGAGGCCGAGGACAAGCAGCGTAAGAACGAGATTCGTACGCTCGAGAACCGAGTGATGCAGCGCGAGGAATCCCTTGATCGCCGCAACGACGCTCTCGACAAGCGCGAGCATCAGCTGTCCAGCCAGGCCGGTCAGGTCGAGAAGCGCTCCCGCGAGCTCGAGGAGCTCTGCGCAAAGCAGACCTCCGAGCTCGAGCGCATCGCCGACCTGACCCGCGAGGACGCCCACAAGGAGCTCCTCGATAAGGTTCGCGGCGAGGTCACCCACGAGGCCGCCACGATTATTCGCGAGTCCGAGCAGCAGGTTCGCGCCGAGTGCCACAAGACCGCCCAGGAGATTCTGTCCCTGGCGATTCAGCGCTGCGCTGCCGACCACACTGCCGAGGTCACCGTTACCTCCGTGCACATTCCCTCTGATGACCTCAAGGGCCGTATCATCGGTCGCGAGGGTCGCAACATCCGCACCTTCGAGCAGGTTTCCGGCGTCAACCTCGTGATCGACGACACGCCCGAGACCGTCGTTCTTTCGAGCTTCGACCCGGTCCGTCGTGAGACCGCCCGTGTCGCCCTCGAGAACCTCATCGCCGACGGCCGCATTCACCCTGCCCGCATCGAGGAGATGTATCACAAGGCTGCCGACCTGGTTCAGCAGCGCGTGCGCGAGGCTGGCGAGCAGGCTGCCTTCGATACCGGCATCCACGACCTGCACCCCGAGATCGTCAAGACCCTTGGTGCCTTGCGCTACCGTACCTCGTTTGGCCAGAACGTGCTTCAGCACTCCCTCGAGGTTTCCGACCTGTGCGGCGTGATGGCTTCCGAGCTTGGCCTGGACGTTGTGACCGCCAAGCGCGCCGGCCTGCTTCATGACCTGGGCAAGGCAATCGACCACGACGTCGAGGGCCCGCATGCCGTCATCGGCGCCGAGCTTGCCCGCCGTTATGGCGAGAAGCCCGTTATCGTCCACGCTATCGAGGCTCACCACGCCGATGTTGACCCCAACACGGTGCTCGATGTCCTGGTACAGGCCGCTGATGCCGTCTCTGCTTCTCGCCCCGGTGCCCGTCGCGAGTCTGCCGAGAACTACATCAAGCGTCTTGAGAAGCTCGAGGAGATTGCCAACTCCCATGACGGCGTCGAGCGTACCTATGCCATGCAGGCTGGTCGCGAGGTCCACGTCATGGTTCAGCCGGACAAGATCTCCGATGCCCAGTCCACGGTCCTGGCTCACGATATCGCCCATCAGATCGAGGAAGAGATGGAGTATCCCGGTCAGGTGCGCGTCGTCGTGATTCGCGAGAGTCGCGCTGTCGATATCGCTAAATAACATGAACGACGCGAACGAGCTCATCTCATTTATCGCGTCGATGTCGGGGGAGGGCAACCTTCGCGTCGAGGAGAACCTTGGCGAGGGGTATGTCCGCCTCCGCGTTTCGGAGGCCGAGCGGCGCCAGGCAAAGCACGACATCCAGCATGTCGAGGATATTGTCATCGAAATGCTGCGCAACGCGCGTGATGCCGGTGCCGACAAGGTCTATCTCGCCACGACCAAGGATGATGGCGTCCGTACGCTCGTCTTTCTGGATAACGGCTCGGGCGTGCCGCAGGATATGCAGGAGCGCATCTTTGATGCTCGCGTTACCTCCAAGCTCGAGAGCATGAAGATGGATCGTTGGGGCGTTCACGGTCGAGGCATGGCATTGTTCTCGATTAAGCAGAACACCGACGAGGCACGCGTTGTCGCGTCGGATGTTGACCTTGGCTCGGTCTTTAAGGTGAGCGTCGCT
>CALINZ010000152.1 GCA_938045085.1 uncultured Collinsella sp.
CCGCCGATGGCCTGGCCAACCCACTGTGCGCGCGGGTTGGTGCCCAGCACGGCGCCGGCCTTAAAGTCGTTCATGACGTCGCCCGCAAGGCCGCACGCCACGGCCACGATGCCGGCGATAAAGAACAGCTTGACCTGCGCGAGCTGCGCGAAGGCAGCCACGATGAGCATGACGATGAGGCCAAAGATCTCCATGGGGTCGATGCCCGTCTGGCCGCAGCTCTGTGCGCTCATGATGGTGGTGACAAAGGTGAACAGCGTGACGATGACGGCTGGGACGGGACCGAGGTCGAGCGCGATGGCAACGATCACAGCGATGGCTGCGGTGCCCAGGCCGATGATGCCGGCGTCGAGCTTAAGCGAGCCCGAGATAAGCGACTGCTCGTCGGTGTCGGTGGAGCTGTCGGCGGCGAGGCCACGGACGATACCGGCGACCTGCGGCAGGATGTCCTTAAGGACGACGGCGACGCCAAAGCCCATCATAAGACCCATACCGAGGGATTTGACGATACCCTGCGCGGTCACAATATCGAACAGGCCAGCAGCGGTGCCGCCAACGATGATGCCAAAGTTGCCCAGCAGCGCGCCGGCAAACCAGAAGGCGACGGGGGCGAAGCCCACGAGGAAGCCGATGGATAGCAGCATGGGCGAGTTGTAGATGGCAAAGGTCACGCCGGGGATATTGAGCGTGCACAGCATACTGGGCACCACGCCCAGGGCGTCGCGCAGCACGCTGTAGATGCCTGCGATGGCCATGGAGCCAAAGAGCTGCTTACCGGTCTTGCCGCCGGCCTCGGTAGCACGTAGGGTCTGAGCTGCGGCGTTGCCGGTGGGGAACTCCAGCGCGGCGTCCACGATAAAGTGACGGTGGATGAGCGCTGTCGCTAGAAGGCCCAAGATGGTGCCGGCGAGCGCCACGATAAACATGTCGAGCCAGCTGATCTGGTCGGCATAGCCCAACATCCAGGCGCCCGGGATGGTAAACGCCAGGCCGCCGGCGACCATGGCGCCCGCGGACATGATGGTGTGGGTGACGTTGGCCTCGTTGAGGCTGGCGTTGCCCATGAGCTTCAGGAAGAACAGCGAAATGACGGCAGCGAAAATGATCGGCCAGGGGAGGGCGCCCATCTTGAGGGCGGTATAGGCCGAGCTTGCCGTGATGATCACGCAGCCAAGGACGCCGATGACGACGCCGCGCAGCGTGAGTTGACCGCGCATCGAGGTGCGGTTCGAGGGATTGCTCATATAGAACTCCTTTGCGTATATCCGCTTCCCCGGGAGCGCCGCTACGGATACGGCGCGGGAAGTCGGGTTACCAAGGGCCGATGCGTGAGCTCGCAAACGACCGCGCACCAGTATAGCCGCAAGCTAGTCATTTTGGGATGACTGGTTTAGGTAGGCGATATACTGCTGGGCAGACGAAAGGAGCGCCGACGATGCTTAATGGCTGCGCATACATATTGACGGTCGACGTGGGCAACACGTTCATTCGCTTTGGCCTGTTTGCAGAGGATTCGGCCGCGGCGCAGGAATGTCCGCTTGCGACGTGCGAGATCACCACGCCGTCGAGCATCACAGCAGACGAGGCACGCATGCGTCTCGTGCAGGTCATGGCCGCACTGGCGGCCGATGCGGGCATGCCGGGTGCGCTTGTGCCCGCGGCTGCTGTGCTGAGCTGCGTGGTCCCGGCGCTCGAGCGCCCGTGGAAGGCGGCACTTTCCCGTACCTGCACGGGGCGCGTGCTCACGGTGGGGCCG
>CALINZ010000153.1 GCA_938045085.1 uncultured Collinsella sp.
GGATGCGTGAGGGGAAGGTTCCAGACCGGGAAGGTCTCGAACTTGGCATAGCCGGCGGCCGTGCCATGCTTGTGCTCGTGATAGAGCTGAGACAGGCAGGTGGCAAGCTTGCCCGAGCCAGGACCGGGGGCAGTGACCACGACGAGCGGTCGGGTGGTCTCGACAAACTCATTCTTGCCGTAGCCATCGTCGGACACGATCAGATCGACATCGTGCGGATGCCCCTCGATGGGATAGTGCAGCTTGGCGGGAATACCGAGCGCGTTCAGGCGGTTGCGGAACACATCGGCAGCAGGCTGGCCGGCGTACTGGGTGATGACCACAGCCGCGACAGCAAAGCCGTTGCCGCGGAACAGGTCAACCAGGCGCAGCACATCCTCGTCATAGGTAATGCCGAGGTCACCACGAGCCTTGTTTTTCTCGATGTGGTTTGCGTTGATCGCGATGATAACCTCGACATCGTCGGCGATGCTCTTGAGCATGCGGAACTTGCTGTCCGGTTCAAAACCCGGCAGCACGCGGCTCGCATGATAGTCATCGAACAGCTTACCGCCAAACTCCAAATAGAGCTTGCCACCAAACTGCGAGATGCGCTCCTTAATGTGAGCAGCCTGCAGCTCGATATACTTCGCGTTGTCGAAACCCTGGCGCATATATGGCTCCCGTCCCGTTTCCATTTAATGTTCTAGGCGATTATAACGGAGCAGACCCTCCCCAACGCCCAAGCAATCAACTGGCACCAACCAAACACGCCATCGATAAGTTGCGGTGAAATAGTTCCCGTTTAACCCCTCAAGACGGCCAAACAGGAACTATTCCACCGCAACTTCCCCTTTTTGGTTCAAACAAACCTGGCCTTTGTATCAATAATGGAAACGTCGCAGGTTGAGCATAAGCCAGCGAAAGCCCACCAGAGTAGGCAAAGCGTCCTCTGCACCAACAATGGAAAGCGCCGCAGGCAGAGGACGGACAGACACTATGACCCAATCCGAGGGCACTAAAAAGATAGGAGCCCCCGCTCGTGACCGCGGGTCGGGGCTGCGACAATGATGTTGAAGTGCCATAGGCGCAGCCGCGCCGCAACGAGGTTGGGAGGCTCCCATGCCAAAGTATTCTACCGCGTTCGGGATGGACGTCCACCTGAGGTCGACCACCGTCTGCGCCCTCGACGCGGACACCGGCGAGGCCGTGACGAGGAGGTTCCCCGGCAACCCCTGGGGCGAGATCGCCGGGTGGATGGATGGGTTCCCCGGGCCGTCGCTCGCGGCCTACGAGAGCGGCTACCTCGGCTTCGCCCCGCAAAGGGAGCTCGCCGGGCTCGGCGTCGAGTGCGTCGTCGCCGCGGTCTCGAAGATCCCCAGGTCGGCCGCCGACTCGGCCTCCAAGAACGACAGGAACGACGCCGCCAGGATGGCCAAGGCGATACTCGCCCACGACATCTCCCCCGTATGGGTCCCCTCCCCCGAGGTCGAAGGCATCAGGGACCTCGCCGGCGCCTACGACGGGGCGACCGCGCGCCTGGCGACCGCCAAGCAGCGGCTGCTCGCCTTCCTCGCAAAGCGAGGGTTCGTCTACGGCGGCACCACGCCCGCCGGCAACCCGAGGAAGTACTGGACCTACGACTTCCTGAGGTGGCTCGACAAGGTCAGGCCGGAGGACGATGGCGGGGTTCGGACGCTCGCCGCCCTGAGGAACGAGGTCGAGGCCGCGGCGGAGGCCCGGGCGGACCTGCTCTCCGAGTACAGGGCCGCCGCGGATGCCAGCCCGATCGCCGCGGAGGTGGCCGCCCTCCAGTCGATCAAGGGCTGCGCCTTCGCGCTGGCCGCAGCCTTCTCGGCCGAGGTCGGCGACTTCACGAGGTTCCGTTCCGGAAGGCAGGTCACGGCCTATTT
>CALINZ010000154.1 GCA_938045085.1 uncultured Collinsella sp.
ATATGTATATGGCCTTTCCGCGACACCCGAGCGCTCCGACGGACTCACACGCGCGCTCTCGATGCTCTGCGGCCCGCTTCGCTATGCCATCGATCCAAAAACGCAGGCAATTCAGCAGGGCATCCAGCGCATCGTGCGGCCGAGATTTACCGGCATTCGGCTATCTGCCTACGAGCCGGGTGCAAGCTTCAATCAGATTCTTGATCTGCTGTGTGCACATGCGGCAAGAAACGAATTGATTGTCGATGACGCCCTCGAAGCAGCGTCAAACGGTCGGCATCCGCTCATACTATCCAAAAGGAAAAAGCATGCTGAGGAACTGTTCAGGCTGCTTAATGATCGCAGACACGAACCCATACTCTTAACCGGAGAAATCGGTGCCAAAGAAAGAAAAACGATACTGAACAGTCTTCCCGGCCTTGAGCATGAACATCGAATCATCGTCGCCACCGAAAGCCTTCTGAGCGAGGGCTTCGATCTGTCCTACCTTGACACCCTATTCATTGCCACGCCGATATCTTGGGACGGCAGTGTAACGCAGCAGGCGGGCAGACTGCACAGAAGCCACGAGGGCAAGCAACAGATTGAGATATTCGACTACATTGACCTGTCGATACCCATGCTCGCTCGCATGTACCAGAAGAGACTCAAGACGTACGCCAAGCTGGGCTACGAAATTTATTCAGCAGAGGACAGTGAGCAACCCGATTACAACATTCTCATAGAGCCAGCAAACGCTATTGAGGCATTAATTAAAGACATCACCGGTGCCACAAAGAGCGCCTTCATAGCCGCATCCTACGCATCCGCCGCATGCCTCGCGAAACTCACCGCCACACTCGCAGGCGCAGCCGCCCGTGGGATTACCCTTGAGATTTATGTTGCCTCAACTCCGCGCGATGACGCGAAAGCGATTTTTGCCGAGATGAACGTCGACTATTCCGTCAAGGCCAAAGGGCGGCTTTGCGCGGCCGTGATTGACGAGGAAACTGTCTGGTACGGGACTATTCCGCTGCTGGCATTCCCCAAGAAAGAAGACTGCAGCATCCGTTTCAAAAGCAATGAAGTCGCCGCTGAGTTTTTGAGCGAAATCCAGCAACGAGGAGAACCGGGGGCCGCAGCAACGAACGTGGCGCCCCTATCAGTTGCGGTGGAATAGGGTCTGCTCCTGGCCAATCAGCCGCCAATCAATCCCTATTCCACCGCAACTTGGAAATCGGCGATCAGCCCAGCGGACCCTGAAACAGCTCCTGATGAGTGCCCATTCTCACCAGCCTAATCACTGGGTTAGTCTTATGGGGAAGATAAAGAACGACCACATCGACCAAGCCATCGGATAGGTGGAAATCGATGTGGCCGTTGTAGTTTCCGCCCGGGTTTTAGAGCTCGTGGGCGCCATACTCCGCCGGAAGTGACCCATGAGCCACAAGCTCCGCAACCGCCGCTTTAAACTCACTTTTTAGCTGCGGATGCATGCGCATCGTTCGTTTGTAGTCCACCTTAAATTGAGCCTCGACTTTAATCTCGAACATCGCTATTCCTCATCGAGGAATGACATAAGCTCATCAGCGTTATTGAATGACGGGCTATCGTCCGGCAAAATCCCCAACTCATGAGCCTCGGCGATCACCATGGCACGCCTCGTCGCCTCGTTGGGCACCTCCGCCCTTCCTACAATCTCAAAAGGAATCTTTCGCTGATTTACCAGCTGCCGAACGGCAAGATTGAGATAGGAATTGAGGCTGAGGCCGACCGAATCCAAGAACTCAGTCGCCTGCTCCTTGAGCCCCTCTTCGATTCGAACCGTCGTAGGCTTAACTGTTGCTGTAGACATTTGCGACCTCCTCGCCCTCGTCTTTTACACCAGTATACCCAATATAAATGGCAATCTGATGTTAAATAACATCAGATTGCCATGCGTATTCATGTCGCGTGGGCACGATTGATCTACATCAGCCCGCTCAGGGCGATGTCGACGGCCTCGTTGAGGTCGTCGGTAATGTGTACCAGATCCGGATCGAGCGGGCTGATCATGCCGGCGCCCATC
>CALINZ010000155.1 GCA_938045085.1 uncultured Collinsella sp.
GACGAGGACGAGCACGAACACGGACATGGCCACGATCACGGTCATGAGGACGAGCATGAACACCATGATGGCCACGGTCACTCCCACTCTCACGAGGGCGCGCCCCTCCTGTCGATTATTCGCAGCGCCATCTCGCACACTGTGCAGGTTTCGGTTTTTATTTTCCTGGTGACGCTGGTCCTGGTCGCCGTGCTCGAGACCTTCGGCGAGTCCGCGATCGAGCAGTTCCTGCGTGGCAACGAGACGCTCGCCGTCCTGGGCTCGGCACTCGTCGGCCTGATCCCCAACTGCTCGGCCAGCGTCGTCATCACGCAACTGTACCTGGAAGGCGCGCTGCAGCTGGCCCCGATGCTCGCCGGCACGCTCATCTCTGCCGGTGTGGGCTACCTGGTGCTGTTCCGCACCAACCGCAGCGCCCGCGAAAACGTCCTGTTCCTGATCATGATGTACGTCATCGGTGCCGGCTGGGGCCTCATCCTATCCGCCTTCGGCCTCTAAGTGGGCCTAACAAAACGGGTTTCAAAATAGCCATGCTCGGCGCCTGCACAATGCGGCGACGCATGGCATTTTGAAACCCGTTTTTTGTTGAGCCATGGATTTTGAGCGCTCACACCGCCCAAAGCAAAAAGCAGATTTCCGGACATGTCCCAAAAATCTACCTTGGTTAGCGCAGCAGCTCGGTGAGGTTGCGTTTAAAGCGAGCGCGATCTTCGCTGGTGAAGGCTGCCGGCCCGCGGGTGCGACCGCCAGCGCGACGCACCTTCTTTTCCTCGTGGCGAATAAACAACTGCATGTCGATGGTCGCTTTGTCGTAGACGCGCCCGCGCACACCGATGGCGGCGGCATCGCGCCCGAGCACCATGCTCGCCAAGCCAATGTCCTGCGTCACGACCACGTCGCCCGCCTGCAGGCGTTCGACAATGGCAAAGTCGGCGCTGTCGGCGCCCACACTCACGTCGAGCGTCGTGACCCAAAAGCCGCGTCGCGCGTGCTCGGCATCGCGCGGGTCGTCGCGGCGAATGTGCCGTTCCAGGTTTTGCGTGCTGTTGCCGGCGATAACAACGGCGACGCCCGCCCGCCGCGCGCAGTCAATCGACTCGCGCGTGACCGGGCAGGCGTCGGCATCAATAAAGAGCGTTCGCGGCATCTAGTGCGCCAGTTTGCCAAATTGAATAGCGCGAACAATCAGCGTAACGCCAAACACCAGCAGCGCGGCGCCGCTAAAGATGACGAGCATCTTGGCCGACCATAGCGGATAGATAAACACGAACATGCCGGCGATGATGGAGAGTGCACCGCTCAGGATAGCGAGGGCGCGGTTGGACGAAAGCTCGGACTCCAGAATGGACATGACACCTTCGACAATCCAGCCAAAGCCGGCCACGATAACCACCATCGTGGTGAGCGTCGCGGTCGAGAAGGCCTGGTTGCGCAGGATTATGACACCGCCCAAGATAATGAGTAGGTTGGAGATGATGCTCGTCACGCGCCAGCCGGTGGGCAGCAGCGGCTCAAAAATGGCAGTGAACAGCCTGATGGCAGCAGTGATTACAAAGTAAAAACCCAGGACAGTCGTCAAAAAGACGAGGGACTTGGCGGGTGCAAAAAGCAGCGCGATACCAGCAATGAGCGCTAAGACGCCCGTGATGGCGTAGATCCAGCGTACGGCCTTGACGGCTTTGCCCGCCATGCTTTTCTCGTCAAATCCAAACTGGCTCGATTTTTGGTCATCGTTCTTAAAGATGCCCATAATGTCTCCTTTCCGTGTGGTGCACGTCGCGTTCATTGCTCTCCGTGCGGCGTACGCCAAAAGTGCTGCAACAAGTATCGCCCAAGGGCGCCGATGCATGGGGCGGGAAGGACGAATTGCCGCCCCACATTCCCGAATTGTTACTTTTGTTCCCGCTCCAGTGAGGATTAATCAACAATTGTAGAACATTACGCCGCTGTATGTAATTGCCTAGGTTTTAGGTTAGATTCTCCTAAGAACAATTGCCCGAAATTGGGGGTCCCTATGAACGAAACAGTTCCCGCGGCGCCGGTAAGCGCTGAGTCGATGGCAAAGCAGGGTTGCGAAAAGCTCGGCTTGGACGCGTTTGATGCGTTGGTTCGCCGCGCCCGCACGTGCCGCCGCTTTGACGAGTCCATGCGCGTGCCGCGCGAGTTTTTGCTCGAGCTGGCGGAACTTGCGCACCTGGCTCCCTGTGGTGCCAATGCTCAGCGTCTGCGTTTTCATGTGGTAAGCGGTGCAGAGGACTGCGCGCGTGTATTTGACGAGCTCGCATGGGCCGGCGCACTTAAGGACTGGCCGGGTCCTGCCGAGGGTGAGCGCCCGACCGGCTACATCGCGATTCTTGCTGAGCGCGCCGTTCCGGGCAAGCCCGCCGCTCCCATTACCGATGTCGACACGGGCATTGCCGCGCAGACGATGATGCTCGCCGCCCGCAGCGCCACGCCCGAGGTGGCAGCCTGCATGTTCAAGGCCTTTACGCCCCACGCGATCGATGCCATGGGGCTCGATAACGACAAATATGAGCTCAAGCTGATCATGGCGTTTGGCGTTCCGGCCGAGACACAGGTGATCGATGCGATCGATTCCAACCCCGACGGCTCCATCAATTATTGGCGCGACGAGGCGCAGGTGCACCACGTACCCAAGCGCTCGCTTGTCGACGTACTGGTGTAGTTGAGCGTCACCGCGGTGTGATCCGGCGGTAAACCACCACAAAGGTACCTGTCCCCTTTGCGGTGGTGCGAGGGGAGGACGTGTGGCAGATTTGTATTTGGTGCGGCATGGGCAGACTGAGCTCAATGTGCAGAACATTTTGCAGGGTGGGCACGATTCGCCGCTTACGGCGCGCGGGCGCGAGCAGGCGCTGGCGACGCGCGCGGCGTTTGAGGCGCGTGGCGTGACCTTTGACCGTGTGTATTCCTCCCCGTTGGGCCGGGCGCGGCGTACGGCTGAGCTAATTGCTGGTGAGGGCCGCTCGATAGAGCTGGTCGATGACCTGCGCGAGTGGCATTTGGGCTCGCTGGAGGGTACATCAAATCGCGAGATGCCGCCGCAGCCCTGGGGTGATTATCCGGTGGCCTTTGGTGGCGAGTCTGAAGGCGAGCTCCAGTCGCGCATGGTCGCGGCGCTGTCCCACATCATGGCCAGGCCGCAGCACGACTGTGTGCTGGCAGTCTCCCACGGCTCTTCCTGCCAGGAGTTTCTTGAGTATGTGACTGGCAGGGGAGAGCTACCCGACAACGGTGCCGTGCTTCATTTTGGCTATTGCGACGGTGCGTTTTCGCTCCTTGATTGGTAACGAACGAAAGGACCCCTATGAATAAAGACCTGTATCTGGTTCGTCATGGGCAGACAATATTCAACCTTAAGCGCATTATTCAGGGTTGGAGTGACTCGCCGCTCACGCAGCTGGGATGCGACCAGGCGGCGCGTGCCGGCATGTTCTTGCGTGCGCGCGGCATTGAACCCGATCATGCCTACACCTCCACACTTCATCGCACCGAGCAGACTATCGCCAACCTGTGGCCGGGCTTGGCGTACGAGCGCCTGGACGGTCTGCGTGAGTGGTTCTTTGGCGACTTTGAGGCCGAGCGCGTGATGCTTATGCCCGAGCGCCCGTGGCGAGATTTCTATCGTCAGTTTGGCGGCGAGGGCCAGATGCAGGTGCGCGAGCGCATGGCGGCGACGATAACCGATCTTATGCGACGTCCGGACCACGAGTGCGTGCTCGCGGTGAGCCACGGTTCGGCTATCAAGGAGTTTTTGGACCACGTGCGGGGCGCGGCGGCCGACGAGCGCGAACGCGTGCCGGGCAACTGCTCAGTGCTGCATTTTGCGTTTGACGATGCGGCCGATACGTTTGAACTGGTCGAAGTCTTTACGCAGGAAGACTACGCGCGCGAGCTGGGGCTTGAACCGCTCGTGGCTACTGCGGGTCCGCAGCGCGGATAACGCGAGCGCGGCGGCACGGGTCGTCGGCATAACTTCTCGACGCAAAAGGGGCGGAGATGCATGTACCTGCTGCATCTCCGCCCCCTGTTTGTTGGGCTGCCGATTTTTATGCTGGACGGTCTGGTCTTGCTAGAACCGCGCGACCTGGTGCGTGAGCAGACCCGTCGGAACCTGCGCCGCGCCGCCGCTGACCTGCGCGGCGGGGAAGAGCGCAGCTACGGCAAAGTTGAACGGCTCTTTGCCCGTGTAGGTGCCGGCGGCACGTGCATCGTCGGTCAGGAGCTGTGATGCCTCGACTAGTGCGACAGCGTAGGCAGGGTCGTCGGCCAGTGCCGGCTCCGGCGCCTGGTCGAGCATGGCGCGGATGGCCCCGACGGCGTCCTCGCGCTTGACCTCCCACACGCGGTGCGTAATGCCGGCGGGGTCGGTGACGGCATAGAGTGAAGCGCCCTCTTTTGCGGCGCCGAGGATGATATCCATGACGGGAGAGGCTTCGTAGACAAGCGTTACGGGACGGGGCTGTACCTTGAGGTCGGCGATTGCGCGCGCAGCGGCGGTCGTATCGGCGGCAACCGCGTCGCCGCCCGCCAGCGCACCAACCGGGCAGATCGCCACGACACCTGTTACGCGCCCCGGCTCGCCCGAGCATTCGTACACGTAATACGCCGCACCCGGGTCCTTGAGCATCAGGCCATCGGCAATGGCTCCGCGCAGAGCATCGTTGCCGCTCAGGATGCTGCCCATTGCAGGCAGCGCCTCGAGCACGCGGTCCTGAGCCGGGCGGATGCAGGGAAACGGAAGTGCTTTCATGGGCGGTCCTAACGCACGAGTCGGTTTGTTCGCGGCTTATTATGCCCCAACTTGG
>CALINZ010000156.1 GCA_938045085.1 uncultured Collinsella sp.
GGAAACAATAAGGTACACAGAAATTGCAATAGAACCAATCAGAGAAAACAGCGGAACAACCAGCAATTCAAGCTTATTACCCCATCGATCAACCACACCCCCACTCCAATGAGCGGGAAATGTATCAGGGAGGACTGACCAAGCCGCCCATAGAATCAGAAATGGAAGAATAGAGAGGATGAAAGATGATAACACTGCAGTAGTTTTTTTTGAGGCTCTCATCGATTCCGCATCTCCTTGCGCGCCCACATTCCACTCCGCCTTAAATCAAGTATACGTTTTGGAACGGGATGTCACTCCGAACGCCTTACCCTCTTAGTGTGAATGCCGCTGCGGCATTGTTGACTCATCCTTAGTAATCGCGTCTATCCTCTGCAGCATCAGCCAAAGCAATCCGAGAGGAGCCGCACATGCATGCAGCGGAAATTCCTTTCGGGGGGGGGTATCTCCCAGATTTACCCGCCGCCCGAAGGGGCAGTCGACAGTCGAGTACGTACTGATCATCGCGATCATCGTCCTGGTGGTGCTGATCGCGGGACCGTGGGTCTCGTCGGCGATCACAAACCAGTTCAACACGGTGGCGGGAGTATTGGTAAACGGGACAGCAGGTGGGACTTGGGAACCGAGCGGTTCCGGCAGCGGTAACGGCGCGGGTTCCGCGACCGTCCAGGCGGCGCTCGCCAAGGACGCGAAGGACACGCGAAGGACTGGACCCTCGGTGAGCAGAAGGCAGTTGCCGAGGACATCGCCGCCAAGGGCGAGGCGTCGCCCGCCTACGCCAAGGCGAAGGCCGCGATGGATGCCGGCACCGAGTTCTCGATGAAGCTCACCGATGGCAAGACGCTGACTTACCGCATTATCGGCATCAATCATGATGACCCTGCAGGCGGATCCGGCAAGGCGGGCCTCACGTTCCTCACCACCACGACGGGCATTTGGTCCCCCATGAACGCGATTGACACCAACGCCGGCGGTTGGGAGAAGTCTGAACTCCGTCAGAAAATGAACTCCGGCAAGATCTGGAATCTGATGCCCTCCGATTTCCAGTCCAAGGTGAAGGCCGTCAAAAAGCTATCGAACAATGTCGGGGGCGGTGATGAGAACAAGAACGCCGCCGTGACGGCTACCTCGGACAAGCTGTTCCTGCTCAGCTACTCTGAGATCGCCCCCCACCTCCTATTGGGCATCCTATCCCTGGACTTCCTCCGAGGGCACCCAGTACGAGGCCTTCAAAGGCAAGGTGACGGAGAACTATAATCCCAACTCTGCCATTGCCATTGGCAGCGGTTGGTGGGAGCGTTCGGTGTTTCCGAACGCCTCGAAGGGCTTCCTCCATGTCGACAGCAGCGGCAATCCGTCGGACAGCAACTCCGCGCCGGGCTGGTTTTGCGTCTCCCCCGCCTGGTGCTTCTAGCTTGTCTAGCGCAAAGCCCGCGTTACCCCGCGCGTGCTTTCTTTTGGCGAACGAACGAACGGCATCAGGTTCATGGCACGGGTAGTCGGATTGAAGAGAAATGAGGTCATACAGCGGCTCTCAGAGCGCCTGCCGCACTCCCCCGCCATTACCTCTGCTGCGTCCTCGTATGGAGTCCATCCTGCTTGGTGTTTCGAGTTCGGGGCGTATACGGTGGGTGGATAATGGATTCACTTCGATGACGGCGTTTACGGGAGCGACCATGGCGATGCGCGAGATCGCGGTCGAGTTCGATGAGGGCGAAATGGCCTTGATTCAGGGCCATGCGGACGCCACGGGCATGACCTTTTCCGAGTTCGTGAGAAGGGCCGCGTTCGAGAAGGCTGAGGACATGGCGGACATCGAGGCCTACAACGAGGCTTTGGACGGGGACGGCGGCACTCGCTACCCGATGGAAGAGGTCGTGCGCATGGCGGTGGAGGCTGAGTGATTGTCCACACGCGTTGTCTGTCTCGGCTCTAAAGGCTTCTCTTGGGCGGGGTTCGGCTTATAGCCGGGTCCCGCTTTTTTGCGGCTTTCAGTTGTCTTTCTGAAGGTATGAAATGGCTGCCTCGATATGAATACGGTCGGCATTCGAAGCGGACGTTATAGCCGCGCTAATAGCGCATGACTTTCTCCCCTGCCGTCATCGTTGCCGCAGCGGCAAGACCGTTGCAAATACTTGGAATAGCCCTACGCTCGGCTCGTATTGCAAACCCCGAGTGAAGGGAGCCGTATATGCATGCAGCGGCAATTAACCTTCGGGGGGGGGGTCGCTCCTGAAACGACCCGCTTCCGAGGGCAATCAATTATCGAGTACGTCCTGATCATTGCCGTCATCGGCCTGGTCATCGTGTTCGCGGGACCCGGCGTGGCCGGAGCCATCCGAAACCAGTCCAACCTGGTCGGCAACACGGTGAACAATGGGACGGTCGGCGGCGTCGAGGGAGGCGCGTCCGGTGGCGGCTCCGCAGGCGCCGATTCCGCGGCCGTCCAGGTGGCCATCGCCAAGGACGCGAAGGACTGGACCCTCGACGAGCAGGAGGCGGTTGCCAAAGACATTGCCAAGAACGGTACATCGTCTATCGCCTACGCCAAGGCCAAGGCCGCCATGGATGCCGGCACCAAGTTCTCGATGAAGCTGACCAATGGCAAGACGCTCGAGTACCGTATCATCGGCATCAACCACGACGACTTGGCCGATGGTAGCGGCATGCCAGGCTTGACGTTCGAGGCGACCAACTCTGCCTTGGGTAGCCAGAGAATGAACGCTACGGACACCAATGCCGGTGGTTGGGATAAGTCCGAGCTCCGTACCCGCCTCAACAGCGGTGACCTCTGGTTGCTCCTGCCCAGCGAGCTCCAGTCAAAGGTGAAACCCGTCACAAAGACAACCGATAACGTTGGCGGTAACGGGGGCGGTGCCCCCTCGGCGACGACCGACAAGGTTTTTCTGCTCTCGGCAACCGAAGTATACGGGGATATGCAATCTGACGGCATCCAGTACGAGTGCTACAAATCCAAGGGCGTGACGAGGTCGAACTATTCCGGTGCATCAGGCTATAGCCACTAGACTCGTTCCGTGAGACCGCGCAGCTCCACATCCTTTCGCTATGTTCAAAGCGGCGGTATTTGCTACAGCTACAGCGCGACGGACTCGTTTTATGTCCTCCCCGCTTTCTGCTTCTGATCTCTTTCATCGCAAAGCCCTCGCAATCCTGCGAGGGCTTTTCTTTTGGCGATTACTCAAACAATTCGAGGTTCATTGTACAGGTAATCGGGTTGAGGAGAAATGGGGGCATACAGCGGCTCTCAGAGCGCCTGCCGCACTTCCCCGCCATTACCTTTGCGGCATCCTCGTATGGAGTCCATCCTGGTTGGCGTTTTGTTGTAACCGCTCACTTGTCCACAGATCAAGTGAACTGCTGGAATAAATACAGCGACACACTAGTTCGTTACAGTCGCCATATCTGCGTAAATCGCCGCGATAAATACAGTCTGTACTCGTCTGTATACCAGCTACGCGTATGTAGATTCATGTCGCGTTAATAAATCGGCTCAAGCGCGTGCAAAACGCGCAAGTAACCGCAAAAAGCGATTATCGCGCAGGTAGATTTTTGGCACCCTGTTGCTTAATCAAAATTAAGCAATTGCTTAAAACAAAAAAGGTCAGGCACTAGGTGCCTGACCTGCAAACTTCTGGTCGGGACGACTGGATTCGAACCAGCGACCCCTTGACCCCCAGTCAAGTGCGCTACCAAGCTGCGCCACGTCCCGAAGCTTTTGTTTGTTGCTCTGCTCTCGCTCGCAACAGGGAGTATATTAACCCGAAACTTTAGACTTGTGCAAGAACTTTTTTACAAATTTTGAAGCAAGTCCAAAATTGTATCTGCGAGCTGGGGTTTTGTTAGTACGGGAAGTTCTTGCGTACCCGTTGTGCTCACAATCCAGGCCTTGTTGGTGTCGGTCCCAAAGCCCGAATCGGCGCGCGAGACATCGTTGGCGATAATTGCATCGCAACCCTTGCGGGCCAATTTGCGCTCAGCGTACTCGACAACGTTATCAGTCTCGGCCGCAAATCCGATCACGCATCGCTCGCCCTTCTGGCGCGAGAGCTCGGCCAAAATATCGACCGTTTCGACCAGTTCGATGCGATCCAAGCGTTCGTTGGACTTTTTGAGCTTATGCTCGGCAGGAGCGGCGGGTGTGTAGTCGGCGACGGCAGCCGCGCAAATGGCCGCATCGGCCGTCTGGAAGGCGCTCAGGGCCGCCTGGAGCATCTCTGCGGCGGTCTGCACGCGCACGCACTCCACGCCGCGGGGAATATCGAGCGATGTCGGTCCCAACACGAGCGTGACCTCGGCACCGCGGCGTGCGGCCTCCCCCGCCAGGGCGATGCCCATCTTGCCTGAAGAACGGTTGCCAATGAATCTCACCGGGTCGATCGGTTCGTGCGTGGGGCCGGCGGTAATCACGATGCGCTTGCCTGCCAGGTCCTGAGGCGCGGGGTTAAGCACCTCACAGACAGCCTCGACGATGTCCTGGGGCTCGCTCATGCGGCCTGTGTCCACGTCGCCACAGGCAAGGTAGCCGCTGCCGGGTCCCACCACATGCACGCCTCTGTCGCGCAGCGTGGCCATGTTGGCCTGCGTCGCCGGCGCCTTCCACATGCCGTTGTTCATAGCGGGTGCGATCACGATGGGTCGCGGCGTCGCAAGCAGCGTGGTGGAGATGAGGTCGTCAGCGATGCCGTTGGCCATCTTGGCGATGATATTGGCCGTTGCGGGCGCCACGACCACCAGATCGGGTTCCTGCGCCAGCGAAATGTGGTGGATGGGATCGGAGGGGTCGTCGAACAGGCCCACAGCGACCGGCTCGCCCGTGAGCGCGCGGAAGGTGAGCGGCCCCACGAACTCGGTGGCATGCTCGCTCATAACGACCTTGACGCGCGCGCCGCGCTTTTGCAGCAGGCGCACGATATTGCACGACTTATAGGCGGCGATCCCGCCGGTAATGCCCAGCAGGATCGTTTTTCCCTCAAGTTGCATTGAATTGTTGGATGCCGCCGTCATCGCTAGGCTTCCTTGCTCGGGAGTACCAGGAGACGGTGGCAGTACGGGCAGTGTGTAATCTCGCTACCGTCGTGATTGAGGTCGCTCATGGACGATGCCTGCAGCGCGGTGTGGCAAACCGTGGGGATGTTGCCCTGGATGGTCTCGACGGCCAGGCCGCGGAACTGCTTGAGCAGACGCTCGTAGTCGGTGAGCACCTCGGCCGGCAGCGTGGCGGCAAGCGCGGTGCGCTCCTTAGTGGCGGCGTCAATCTGGGCCTGGAGGTCGGCAGCCTTGGCGCGGGCGGCCTTGGTATCGGCCTTCACGCCCTCCTCGAATTTGGCGATGATTGCCTGCGCGCGGGCCTCGCGGTCGAGCGCCTCCTTATGGGCGACAACGACGTCCTTGCGGGTGTGTTCAATCTTGTCCAGACGCTTGGCCAGGGTGGCGAGTTCATTCTCCAGGTCCTGAACCTCGCGGTAGTCGGAGCCGTCGACATGGCGCTTCTTGGCAGCCTCGATGGCGTTGTTGGTCTGAATCTCGGTGGTGTTGAGATCATCGAGCTCAATGTCCAGATCCTTGCGCTGGGCGTAGAGCTTGGTCATCTCGGACTTGAGCTTCACATAGGTCTTGCGCTTGGAAGCGAGCTCCTTGAGCTCCGGCATATTGGCAAGTTCGCTCTTGTTGCGGGCGAGCTCCAAATCGATCTGTTGCAGCTTGAGTAGCGTAGCGCCGGCGCTCATAAGTTCTCTCCTTTTGTCACAGTCCACCATTGGCAAGGGTTCAGTATTTTAATCGCATGACGGGGGTCGACCCCGGCGTCAACTGCAGAGTTCATCAATATATCAACGAACGGCTCTTCGGAGCGGTCGTGGCCGAGCAAGATCACCGGCAGCCCGCGTAAGGCAAGGTCCTGCGCCACGTGGTAACCCGCCTCGCCTGTCACGACAACGTCCGCGCCCGCGGCGATGGCGAGCTCTCCAAAGTCGCCCAGGGAGCCGCCTAAAATAGCGACGGTGCGGCACGGGCGATCGGCTTCGCCCCACACACGCGGGTCGCTGCCAAATGCCGTTGCGGCACGGGTGGCGAGATCGCGCAGGCTACAGGGGTCGTCGAGGATCGCGAGTACGCCCAGGCCGGTAGCCTTGGGGTCGTCCACGTGCTCCAGCGAGCTGACAGGCTCAGCGCCCAGCAGCTCGCTCAGGCAGGTGCGCGTCTCGAGTGAGCGGTCCAGGTTGGTGTGAAGCGATATGATGCTCACGCCGCAACGCGCTGCCTCGTAGAGTGCCGCGCTGCATTGGGGGCGCGTGGCATCCGCGGGACAAAAGGCCTCGGGTGCCTTGATGTATATAGGATGATGCGTCAGCAGCACGTTGGCGCCGGCTTCTTGTGCGCGGCGAACATTAGCCTCGGTCGCATCGAGCGCACAGACAACGCCGGTAATCTCCGCGGCCGGATCTCCCACGGAAAGGCCTACATGGTCCCAGGGTTCGGCGTCCGTCTTGGGATATCGTGCGAGCAGGGCGCGTTCAAGCTCGGAGACGATCATGCGGCACCCACGATCGAGAGCAGCGTCTGGGCAAAGTCGTCCAGATC
>CALINZ010000157.1 GCA_938045085.1 uncultured Collinsella sp.
AGCTACCTGCGTTTCCAGAGCTTCTGGCCCAAGATCATGGATGGGCTCTGGCGCGACGCACAACTGACCAGCATCCTGGAGGGGACTGAATGATCGACCGCCGCGCCCAGCGCGATAATTCAATATCAATCTTTCGCGTGATCGCCGTTGTCTGCGCCATTTGCGTGCTGGTGTACTTTATTTTTGCCCTGGCGACTGGAATCGAGCCGATCGCGACTGTGGTCGCCTGCGCACTGCTGTGCATCTTTCTGTGCATTTTTATCTATTTGACGCTCAATCCCGATTCGGTGCGTTCGCAGTACACCGAAGAGACGCTCTCGGTGGCCTCTGCCATGCTCGAGGACATCAAAGGCGGTCTGACGCAGGAGTCGGCGCGTCTGGTGTGCCAGCGCATTTTGCCCGAGACGCGTGCCATGACGGTTGCCATCACCGACGAGAGCAACGTGCTGGCCTGCGCGGGCGAGTTTGAGGAAAAGCTGCTGCCCGATTCGCCCATCCACACACTTGCCACGCGCTACGTCATCGAGCACGGTATCGTCCAGTCGTTCAACCGTGTGGTGGACGTGGTGGGTTCGGATGGCTCGCACAACCATGTTCCTGCCGGTATCATCGCTCCTATCAAGGTGGGCGACCGCACCGTCGGCACGCTCAAGTTCTACTACAAGACCCCGCGTGCCGTCGACCGCACTCAGTACGCGCTTGCCTCGGGTTTTGCCGAGATCCTGTCCACGCAGCTCGCCATCCACGAGCTCGAGGTGCAAAAGGAGCTCACGGCCCGTGCCGAGGTGCGTGCCCTGCAGGCGCAGATCAACCCGCACTTCCTGTTCAACACGCTCAACACCATCGCGTCGTTTACGCGTACCGACCCGCTGCGCGCCCGCGAGCTGCTGCGCGAGTTCTCCTCGTTCTATCGCGCCACGCTCGACAATTCGGGCTCTCTCATTCCCGTGTCGCGCGAGGTCGCGCAGACCAAGCGCTACCTGACGTTTGAGAAGGCGCGCTTTGGCGAGGATCGCGTGCTGGCGACCTTCGACGTGTCCGAGGACGTCGAGGACACGCTGGTGCCGGCATTTGTAATCCAGCCAATCGTCGAGAATGCCGTGCGCCATGGTATGGGCGACGACGATGCACTGAGGATCGACGTGTCGGTCCATAGGGATGGCGAAGATGCGATTTTGATTGTGGTCGCCGATAACGGCGTGGGCATGGACGAAGGCACCGCTGCCAGACTGTTTGACGAACGCTCCGCCCGTCCCGACGCCAGCTCCCCGCAGGGCGGCGGCGCCGGTGTGGCCATGCACAATATTTCGGAGCGCATCCATCGCTTTTATGGACCGCACTCTTATACACGCGTCGAATCGGCCCCGGGCAAGGGCGCTAAAGTGCTCCTGCATCTCGATTTGTCGGAGAGCATCTTCGACATTCAAGAGTAGAATGATAGGTTACGGGTTTAACGCTAGTTGGCGGATGCCCGACGTAGTTAGTTGACGAAAGGTTTTATCCCTATGCTGCGTGCGATGATTGTGGATGATGAGGCCCCGGCCCGTTCGGAACTTCGCTTCTTGCTCGAGCAGACGGGCAAGATCGGCACGATCACAGAAGCGTCGAGCGTTCGCTCCGCTATCGAGATGCTTATGGAGAGCCGCGTCGATGTTGTGTTCCTCGATATCTCGATGCCTGGCGCCTCGGGTCTGCAACTTGCCGAGGCACTGCATAAGCTCAAGAATCCGCCGGCGATCGTATTCGTAACCGCGTACAGCGATCATGCGGTCGAGGCGTTTGATGTGGATGCCGTCGACTATCTGATGAAGCCGGTCGAGGAGGCTCGCCTGGATCGAGCGATCGATAAGGTTATGCAACGTGCCAAGCCTGTCACGGACAGCAAGGTGACCATCGAGCGCATCCCGGTGGAAAAGGGCGGCCGCAAGGTCCTCATCCCCGTGGACGACATTCGCTTTATTATGGCCAAGGACGATTACTCCTGTATTTATACGGTCGATGACCGCTTTTTGTCCACGACCTCGCTGGCACAGTTCGAGGCCAAGCTCTGCGACTTTGGCTTCTTCCGCGTTCACCGCCGCTATATCGTCAACTTGGCGTGTGTCACCGACGTCGAGACGGTTCCCTCGGGCGCTATCCAGCTGGGCATTACGGGCGTCGACGAACGCGTACCGGTTTCGCGCCGTCGCGTCGTACCGCTCAAAAAGGCCCTGAGCCTCTAGTACACCGGCCCCGCAGCCCTGTAGACCAAAATCGTCTGCGGAGCCGTGGGGCTTTTTGCATGAATGCACCAAATCTTTTTGCGGAAGGGATCCCATGAACAGTGCAAGCGCCAAGCGTATCGACATTATCTCGGACACCCATGGCTATCTTTCGCCTGCGCTCTTGGACGAGCTTAAGGGTGCGGATCTGATTATCCATGCCGGCGACCTTACGTCGGAGATGGACTACGAGCACCTGCGCACCATCGCCCCCGTGCGAGCGGTGCTGGGCAATAACGACTACTACCGCGACTACGGCCCCGATGTGGACCGCTTGGCGCTCTTTACCTACGAAGGCCTCAAGTTTGCCGTAGCCCACTACCGTGAAGACCTCCCGGTGGGATCCGTGGACGTAGCTATCAACGGTCACACCCACGTAACCAAAGAAGCCCAAGTGGGTCGCTGCCTGGTCCTCAACCCAGGCAGCGCCAGCTACCCCAGAGGCACCCGAGGCCCCACCATGGCCAGAATGCTTGTCAAGGACGGCAAGATTCTGAGCATCAAATTTATTGACCTAGAGTAGGTGCAACAAAAACGGGGGATGCACAGCGCGTCCCCCGTTTTTCTTTGAGCCAAAGGCCGAAGTTCAACAACAATCTTAGACAAC
>CALINZ010000158.1 GCA_938045085.1 uncultured Collinsella sp.
TCTTTTCGGCGGCGTCGACCATCGCCCAGATCTTCTCGACGCTGCGGCCAGTCAGGGCAGAGATGCGCAGGTACTGGGCCCAGGGAGCCATGACGCCCAGACGGCGGTCGATGGTCTCCATGCAGGCCTCGCGCTTACGGTCGTCGTCGAGCAGATCCCACTTGTTGAGCAGCACAACGATGGCGCAGCCGCGCTCGATGGCAAGACCCATGACCTTCTGGTCCTGCTCGGTAACGCCCACGGAGGCGTCGACGACGAGCAGCGCCACGTCGGCGCGATCGATGGCGCGCAGGCCGCGGACCATCGAGTAGTACTCGATGTTCTCGTACACGGTGCTCTTCTTGCGAATGCCCGCGGTGTCGACCATGCGGTAGTGCTTGCCGTTGCGCTCGACGACCGTGTCGATGGCGTCGCGCGTGGTGCCGGCAATGTTGGACACGATGGAGCGGTCGGCGCCCAGGATGCGGTTGAACAGCGAGGACTTACCGGCATTGGGGCGGCCGATGATAGCCACGTTCAGCGCATCGGGGAACTCGTCGGCGATCTCGTCCTCCTCCTCGGGCAACAGGGCCACGATATCGTCGAGCAGGTCGCCCGTGCCATGACCATGCAGGGCCGAGAGTGGCGTGGGCTCACCGATGCCAAGCGAATAGAACTCCCAGATGCTGTCGTTCTCGCGATCGGGGTTGTCGAGCTTGTTCACCAGCAGAAAGACCGGCTTGTCGCAGCGCTTGAGCATGCGAGCGACCGACTCGTCCTCCTCGGTGACGCCGGTGCGGCCGTCGACCACAAACAGGATGACGGCGGCTTCCTCGGCGGCGGCGAGCGCCTGGTCGCGGATGGACGTGGCAAACACGTCATCGCTCTTGAGCGGTTCGATGCCGCCCGTGTCGACGATGGTGAACTCGCGGCCGTTCCAATCGGCCGTGTGGTACGAGCGGTCGCGCGTGACGCCGCGGGACTCGTGGACGATGGCGTCCGAGGTCTGGGCCAGGCGGTTAACGAGCGTGGACTTGCCCACGTTGGGGCGTCCGACGACGGCGACGATAGGTTTCATCTGCTCTCCTTTAATGGGTAGGCTCTCCTTTAATGGGTAGGGTCAGTGGAAGTGTTAGAGTCTGCGGGCACAATGCCAAGGATGCGCTCCAGAGTATCGAGCAGCTCATGCGGCATGGTCGACACCACATGAACCTCGGCGCCGCGACTGGTAAGGCTTGAGAGTAAATCGTCACGATGATACTCGTCAAGCGTCATGCCGTCAGCGTTGAACATGAGCTTAGGCACAAAGAGCATAACCCCCGACAGATCTTGGGGCAGCTGCTCCAGAATGTCACACGCGACGATGAGGCCGGTCACGTCTACGTTGCCGCCAAAGTAGCGGTTCTTGATGGCTGTGACGGTGCCGGCGAGACCCTGCGGCGACTCCACAAAGCGCGCCACGGTGTCGCGTGCGCTGGCGCCCGAGAGGCACAGCAGGTGCTGGCTGCGAGCGGCGATGGCCTCGCGGACGCGGGCCAGACGCTCGGCGTCGGCGGCAAGCACGTCGTCGGTTTCGTCCAGATACGAGCGGATCATGCCGATGCCGTCGTAGTACTGCGGGTAACCGTCGTAAAAGTCTGCCTCGGGAGGATCGATGCCGGCGTCTAGATAGAATTCGTCGCTCATCTGGAAGGTGTGGCGGCCAAAGCGCTCGAAGGCGCGGTCCTGGTAGGGACGGATCATGGCAATGGTCTCGCGCGCCAGTTCGGGCTTGTCGCTGTATGACCAGCTAAAGCGGTTCTGATGCTTGGTAAAACCGAGCGGCACAATGCCCAGGCTTGTGATTTGCTCGTGCTCCTCGCAAAAGCGCAGGGTCTTTTCCAGCTCCTCGCCGTCGTTCAAGCCGGGACACAACACGATCTGCGCGTGAATCTCGATGCCGGCGGCCATGATGGTCTCGAGTACGTCCATGCCGCGCTGGGCGTTGCGGCCCATCATACGACGGCGGACGTCGGGGCTCACGGCATGGACCGACACGTTCATGGGACTCATGTTGCGTTGGATGACGTTTTGCACGTCCTCGTCGGTGAGGTTCGTGAGCGTGACGAAGTTGCCCTGCAAAAAGCTTAGGCGATAGTCGTCGTCGCGAATATAGAGCGTGGAGCGGCCGCCCTTGGGGAGCATGGTCATAAAGCAGAACACGCAGGCGTTCACACAGGTGCGCATGCCATCGAAGATAGGGCCATCGAACTCAAGGCCCCAGTCCTCTCCCGGGAAGCGGTCGAGCTCGACAGAGGTGACGGTGTTGTCGCGCGGATCGAAAACCTCGAGGTCGACGGTGTCGTCGTCGGCCTCCCAGAGCCACACGATCATGTCGGTGAGCGCCTCACCGTTGACCGTGAGCACGCGCATGCCCGGCTCGATACCCACATCCCACGCGGGCGATTCGGGACGCACGTTCTTGATGAGCGCGCCCTCACCCGGCTCGGGGTCGCGGCTGCGCCCGTAATCGGCCACCTCGGCGGCGTATGCGGGTACGGTCTGGTCCATGGTTAGCGGTAAAGCTCCTTGATGCGCTCGACGGCGCGCTCGATGTGTTCTTGTGGGGTGGAGGCTCCGGCGGTGATGCCGATGTGGTGAGCGTCGGTAAACCACGCGGCCTGGAGCTCGGAAGCTTCCTCGATGTGATGCGTGTGCTCGCAGGCGTCTGCACAAATCTGCGCCAGGCGGCGGGTGTTGCCCGAGTTCTTGCCACCCACGACGACCATGCAATCACAGCGTTTGGCAAGTGATGCGGCTGCCTGCTGGCGCTCGCTCGTGGCGGCGCAGATGGTGTTGATC
>CALINZ010000159.1 GCA_938045085.1 uncultured Collinsella sp.
CGCGTCCTCCAGCGGAATGAGTTTCTCTGCCATATGCACCTCTTAATGCCACGGCGCACAACAGGGGCGCCGATTCTTTATGCTTGTCTCAGTATAATCCCCCGACGCACGACCGCGACTCGGCCTGTACCCGCAAATACACCTGTCGGTTGCAGGCCGCGAAACAGAATGGAAACCAACCCACCGGCTCGTCGCGTTTACCGCGTTTTATAATGCTTGCGTTGCAACCTAAAAGAGGAACGTATGGCTCATAACGACAAAACCGAAAGCGCAAACGAAACGCAGGATCATTCCCAGCCGCTCGACGATGGCGGCTTTTTCTCCCTGAACGACGTCATCACGGCAGGCAGGCATCAGCTCACCCGCTCTGAGCATCTCTTGGCTGCCGACACGCGCCGCAACGCCCGCAACCTACTCGCGAGCGCCAAGTTGCTCGCACTCGTCGTCATCGTCTCGCTCGCCATGGGCGTTGCCGCTTGGGCGTTTTTGGCCTCGCTGAATATCGCGACCGACTATCGTGAGCACCATGCGTGGATTTACGCGCTGCTTCCCGTTGTGGGCATGGCCACCGCATGGGTGTACAAAAACCACGGTCTTGCCGCCAAGCGCGGCAACAACCTGGTCATCGACTCCGCTCTGGGCACGCGCCTCATCCATATGCGCATGGCCGTCCTCACGTTTGTGTGCTCCACGCTCACGCACCTAACGGGCGGATCGGCCGGTCGCGAGGGAGCCGCGGTGCAGATCGGCGGCACCATCGCCAGCAACATCTCGAGCCTCGCCCACCTCAAAAAGCATGACCATCACGACCTCATGCTCGCCGGCATCTCGTCGGCCTTTGGCGCCGTATTCGGTTCGCCCCTTGCCGGCGCGTTCTTTGGCATGGAAATGTGCTTTATCGGCAAGATCGACTACACCGCGGGCATCTACTGTCTGGTCGCCTCGTTTACCGGCTACTTTACATCACTCGCCCTGGGTACCGAGTACGAAGCGAATGTCATCGCCAGCGTTCCCACCATGACACCACGGACGGTTGTCATCGTTGTTATCAGCGCCATCATCTTCGGTCTGACGGCACGTCTCTTTGCCTGGTCGGTTCGAACCGTCAAGAGCCTGTACGGTCGCTTTATCACCAATTACCTTGTTCGCGCACTCATCGGCGCACTCGTGGTTTTGGCCGCCTATGCCCTCCTCGACGCCTGGGACTACGCCGGCCTTTCCACGTGGCTTTCCGGCGCCGGATTTGCAGGCAACACCACCCTGGCGGACGCAGCCATCAAGTTGGTCGTCACAGCGCTTACCCTGGGCGCGGGCTTCCAAGGCGGCGAGGTCACGCCCCTGTTTGGCATCGGTGCGGCACTCGGTGGCTGGATCGGCTGCCTCACCGGTCTCGACCCCAGTTTTCTGGCGGCTCTCGGCATGCTCGGCGTCTTCTGCGCCGGCCTCAACGTGCCCATCACCACCTGTATGATGGCCATCGACCTGTTCCACGGCACGGCCGCCG
>CALINZ010000160.1 GCA_938045085.1 uncultured Collinsella sp.
CGTAGCGAGGCCCCGGACCTTTACTCGCTATTTCGGACAGTCCTGGCTCACGACGGAGGCGCCACTGGCGCCTCCTGTTCGTGCGGAACTCATATCGAGCAAAGGTCCGGGGCCTCGCTACGGGGCGGCCAAGTTGACGTAGCTGAGATGCAGCATGAGGCCTGCTCACTCCTCGAAGTTCTTAGTGGAATTGAGTTGACTTGCAACAGCGCTTTGCTTGCGAAGTTGGTTGAGCTGCAACTCAGTATTTATTAGACCTCGAACCCTATACTCGATGTTCGCTTCGTTCACCGAGTATCGCTCGCGAGGGGTCTGGAGTATATCGTCCCGCCCGCAGTTCTGCAGCGAGCGCAGCGAGCGAAGCTGTTTGAGGACGGGATGATATACTCCAGACCCCCAGAAAGGTTACCTATGAACTACGCGAACATTAAGTATTTCGACATTGCTGATGGAGAAGGCGTTCGTACTTCTCTGTTTGTGAGTGGGTGCCGTCGTGGGTGCAAGAATTGCTTTAACTCCGTCGCGTGGGACTTTGCCGCGGGTGAAACGTTCGATCGTGCCGTCGAGGACAAGATTATCGAGAGCCTCGACCATCCCTTTATCGATGGCCTGACGATTCTGGGCGGCGAGCCTATGGAGCCCGAGAATCAGGTGGGGCTTGTTGACTTTATCGAACGCGTGCGTGCGGCCTATCCCGCGGGGTCGGGCAAGACCATTTGGTGCTTTACCGGCGACGTGCTCGAGGAGCTTATGCCGGGTGGCCGTCATCATACCGAGGTGACGAACCGTATCCTGGCCTGCCTCGACATGTTGGTGGACGGCCCGTTTGTTCAGGATCTGTACGATATCTCATTGCGTTTTAGAGGCTCGAGTAACCAGCGTGTGATCGATATGAACG
The DNA here is from genome assembly GCA_938045085.1 of uncultured Collinsella sp. Lineage (GTDB taxonomy): Bacteria > Actinomycetota > Coriobacteriia > Coriobacteriales > Coriobacteriaceae > Collinsella. The sequence continues at coordinate 899 of CALINZ010000160.1, forward strand.
CTACGCGCGACCGTGCTGAGCGCGAGGGTGTTGCGCTTTGTGATGCGGTTGAACTTTGGCGGGACGATCCAGTCTATTCGACCCATACTATGTAGCTTGTGGCCGATGCCAAAGGGCGTGGTACCATAGCGCGAACGTGAAATCGGAAAAGTGAGGCCCAGATGGTCGATCAGGAAAAAGTCGAGGCCGCCATTAAGCTTTTGCTTGAGGGCATAGGCGAGGACCCAACTCGTGAGGGCCTGCTGGAGACCCCGGCGCGCGTTGCCCGTATGTATGGTGAGATCGCCGGCGGTATGGATCAGGGTGCCGAGGAGCACCTGTCCAAAACCTTTGCCGTCGCTTCGAACGATTTGGTTATCGAACGCGACATCACGTTTTACTCGCTGTGCGAGCATCATCTGCTGCCGTTTTATGGCAAGGCTGCGATCGGCTATATCCCTAACGGTCGCGTGGCGGGTCTGTCTAAGCTCGCTCGCACGGTTGAAGTCTATGCCCGTCGTCTGCAGCTGCAGGAGCAGCTGTGTGCGCAGGTTGCCGACGCCCTCATGGATTATCTCGCCCCCCAGGGAGCGATTGTGCTCATGGAGGCTGAGCATATGTGCATGACCATGCGCGGCGTGCAAAAGCCCGGCACCAAGACCGTGACGCTCGCTCGCCGCGGCGTCTTTGAGACCGATCCGTCGCTCGAGGAGCGGTTCTTTAGGATGCTGGGCCGTTAGCATGAGGGTCGTCAACGACTTTACATCGAAGACCGATGAGGGGACGCCGCGTCGCGGCTTCATGGCTTCGGG
>CALINZ010000161.1 GCA_938045085.1 uncultured Collinsella sp.
GGACGACTTGGTCAACGGCAACGAGGCCGGCAAGAGTATGAACGTCGATCCCACCGAGCTGCTCGAGAGCGTCGCCGATACGCCCGAGCAACAGCAACTCGACGGACTCGAGAGCACCCAGCTCAACGACGCCAACTTCTAACACGCCACCAGCCATTGACGACAACGGCTCCGCATCTCATAAAAGGTGCGGAGCCGTTTTATGTCGCAACGGACCGGTGAGCTACGAACGACGCGGCTCGGGAACCACGAGCCTATCGGGGCTCGCGCCCTCGGCATCCATCAGGCTCACGTAGCGAATCGACGGATCCCCATACATCGCGTAGTAATAATTGCCCGTGCGCGCGCTAAAGCATCCGGTGTAGATAGTCTTCTCGAACTTGCCATCGCCCATCCTGGACGCCCCCTCGATCATCACCACGCCCTCGAGCGAGCGGAACATGCGGACGACGTTTTCGGTCTCGCTCTCCTTTTGCGGGTAATTGGCATTGAGGTACGCCGCCTTTACAAAACGGCTCGGCGAATAGCAGTCACCCGGAATACCGCGCATGCCGGCACCCGCACCATAGGGCTTGAGCTCGGCGCCACGCCATGTCGCCGTCTGCGGAAAATCGCTTGTGGCCGTGATATAGGTGCGCAGGTTTTCCATGTGCCACGGGAAGGTGGGCTGATTGGCAAGGGTGTCGACCGGATCGTCGTATACATGCAGGCCGTCAGCCATCATCTCGACCACGATGCTACGCTGGCTGTCGCCGATAATCCAATGGAGCAGCGACACGCCCAGCCCCTCTCCGGCAGATTTGGCGACAATCACCGTGTCGCGCAGCGCGGCCTCGACCTCATCGACCGTCGAGAACGTCGCTGCCACCCACAGGGGAAACTCATAGGCCGCGATATTGGTCTTTCCATCAACCGGGCCCTCGGCATACTCGGCATAGCCGGGAAAGTTGAGCCCCGCCACAGCCAGACCCGCATCGTTACCGCAATCGAAAAACATGGGATAGTTCTTGTAATCGATGCACATACCGATCACCGCGTGCGCCGCTGTCGCGTCGTCGATAAACGAATACGGAATGTGAAACCCGCGCGGCATCACGCGAACCTGTTGGCCGTAGTCAAAGCTCCAGTCGAGATTGCGGCCCAGATACATGTGGCCAGAATTATCGGTAAATCGAATACTCGTACACATAGCGCCTCCTAGCTTTACGTTCTTGCTAATTTCATTGTCTCCAAACAAAAAGGCGCTAAACACAAAAGCCCGGACATGACAACAATGTCATGCCCAGACTATTCAAGCAGGATAAACTCAACCAAGTTAACCCCGCAGGTCGTCTAAGGGGTCAAAGTGCCGCAGATTGCCACGAAAGAGGAGCGCCGCGTACTAACGGTACGCAAGCGACGATTGAGCGGCAAGGTGCGGTGCTTTGATCCCCTTAGACCAACTTTCCTAGACAGTGGTCGATCATATGCTGGACCATTTGTGCCTCAAAGCCCGCGTAGTCGCGGCGGCACTCCTTCATCTTGCCGTCGACGATCTGGTCAAAGGCAACCTTGCACTTGATATAGCGCGTGGACTTGGTGACCTCCTCGTGCGTCAGGCAGCTCTCCTCCATCTTGCTGGCGCCCAGGCCAAACACCAGACGGGGGTTGTAGAGCACGTGGGGCTCGCCGGCATCGTCCAGGTAGACGCAAACCTTCTTGGTGACGCCAATCTGGTTAGCGGCAAGGCAGCCGGCATCGTCGAGCGACTTGATGGTATCGATCAGATCCTGAGCAACCGACTCGTCCTCGACGGTCGCAACCTCGCAACGCTGGGACAGGATAGCCTCGTCGTGGCAGAGCTCTTTAATCATACATTCCTCCATAGGGGTCGTTGTAACCGCTTTAGTATACGGTACCCACACATTTTCATACGGAAAATACCGCCCGTCCGTTACAAAGCGCCGAACATCAACATGCGAGGAACAACAGCGTCGTAAAGGGGCTATAGTAGTTGAGTTCGTGTCAATCGGCCTAAACTCGGGGCCGAACAAGGAAAGGGTATGCATGGACGAACTTTTTCACGTCAGTGAGCGCAAGTCCACAATCGGGACCGAACTCCGCGCTGGACTGACAACATTCCTGGCGATGGCCTACATCATCGCCGTCAACCCCGCGGTGCTCTCGGGCGCTGGCATCGATGCGGGAGCGCTCGCCTGCGCCACCTGCCTGGGCGCCGGCATCATGACCATCTGCATGGGCATCTTCGCTAACCGCCCGCTCGCCTGCGCGTCGGGTCTGGGCATCAACGCCATGATCGCGGGCATAGCCACCACCATGTGCGGCGGTGACTGGCACGTGGCCATGAGCGTTATCTTCCTCGAGGGTATCGTCATCTTGCTGCTCGTCCTGTGCGGCCTGCGCGAGGCCATCATGGACGCCATCCCCGTGGTCCTGCGCCACGCCATCTCGGTTGGCTTGGGCCTGTTCATCGCCATGATTGGCCTGTGCGATGCCGGCATCATCACCGCTGGCGCCGGTACGCTCGTCGGCCTGGGCGACATCGCCTCCCCCACCTTTATCGTCGGCATCATCTCCATCGTCGTGACGGTTGCCCTTGCTTCCCGCAACGTGCCGGGCTCGCTGCTCATCGGCATCATCGTCGCCGTTATCGCCGGTATCCCGCTGGGCGTCACCCATGCGCCCGAGGGCCTCATCGCACCGCTCGACTTCTCGACCTTTGGCGCCCCGTTTGCCAGCACCGCCGATGGCAACATGGCCATCGTAAAGGTCCTGACCGACCCGATGCTGCTCGTCGTTGCCTTCTCGCTGCTCATGAGTGACTTCTTCGACACCATGGGTACTGCGATGGCCGTCGCCAAGCAGGGCGAGTTCCTAACCGAAGACGGCAATGTCGAGGACATCCGTCCCATCCTGGTCGTCGACTCCGTGGCTGCTGCTGCCGGTGGCTTTATGGGCGTCTCCTCCATCACCACCTTCGTCGAGTCCACCTCTGGCGCTGCCGACGGTGGCCGCACGGGCCTCACCTCCGTCACCACCGGCGTGCTGTTCATTCTCGCCGCGTTCTTCTCCCCCATCGTCACCATCGTTTCCAGCGCCGCCACCTGCGGTGCTCTGGTCTACGTCGGCTACCTCATGATGAGCGAAGCCTCCGAGATCGACTGGTCCGACGTGTCGCAGGGTTTCCCGGCGTTCATGATTGTCGCCGGCGTGCCCTTCACCTACTCCATCTCTGCCGGCATTGGCCTGGGCTTTATCGCCTACGTGATCGTCGCGCTCTTTAAGGGCGAGGCCTCCAAGATCAAGCCGCTCATGTGGATCGCAGCCCTTGCCTTCCTCGTCTACTTCTTCGTGGCGTAACGGCATAGTCTGTTAAAGCAAAACAACAAGGCTCGGAGTCGCATCGAGCGGCTCCGAGCCTTTCTTTTAGCGTCTGCCCCGTGCCAGCGTGCGACAATTGAGGCTGTCAATATCACAACACCGAGAGAAGCCTGCCTTGGAAGCGCATCAGAAGCAGATAACCGTTTATTCAGAGTGTGCGGAAGGTACGCCCGTCATCTACCTCCCCGTGGTTATGGGCGACGGTAGTGAAGTCTACGAGCGCTGCCGAGAGCTCGACTGCCCGCCATTCGCCCTTGTCGCCATTGGAGGGCTCGATTGGAATCGCGAGCTGAGCCCCTGGGAATGCGACGGAACTATACGAGATGCCGAGCCCTTTGGCGGACAGGCGTCTGAGTTTCTCGATGAACTGCTAAATCAGATAATCCCAGAGGCCGAATCATCACTTCCCTGCCCGCCCACCTGGCGCGGCATTGCCGGCTACTCGTTGGCGGGTCTTTTTGCACTGTGGGCACTTTGGCAAACAGATGTCTTTGAGCGCACGGCGAGTGCGTCGGGGTCGCTGTGGTTCCCCGGCTTTATCGACTACGCGCGCGAGCGCACGATGACAGCTACGCCCGACGCCGCCTATCTGTCGCTCGGTAAAAAGGAAACCAAGACGCCCAACCGCATGATGCGGCACGTACTCGACGATACGCGCGCGATGGAAGAGCTGTTTATCGAGCGCGACATTCCAACAACGCTGGAGCTCAACCCTGGCAATCACTTTGCCCAAACTGACCTGCGCATGGCGCGCGGCATCCACTGGATACTGACGCATTAAAAATGGCGTCCGCGCGTACATACGCATGGACGCCATCTATAATTTGGCTGAACGCAGCTACTATTCAGTAGTCTCCTCAAGCTCGGAAGTATCGAACTCAAAGTCATTACCGGGCAGGATGGCGTTGAGCACAATGCCCACCAGCGAGCCCACGGCAAGGCCCGAAAGCGAAATCGTCACGCCGCCCAGCTCCAGCACGATGGCACCGGCGGTACTGTAGGCAATGCCGAGCGAGAGCACGAGCACCAGAGCCGCAACCAGCACGTTGCGGTTGTTCTGGAAATCGACCTGGTTTTCGATAAGGTTGCGAACGCCCACGGCACTGATCATGCCGTAGAGCACGAGCGACACGCCGCCGATAACGCACGCCGGCATAGCAGCGATTACAGCAGCAAACTTGGGGCAGAACGAAAGCACGATGGCGCAGCAGGCGGCAATGCGAATCACACGCGGGTCGAACACGCGCGTAAGCGCAAGCACACCGGTGTTCTCGCCATACGTAGTGTTGGCCGGAGCGCCAAAGAGCGAAGCCAGAATCGTGGCAAGGCCGTCGCCGAGCAACGTGCGATGCAGACCAGGATCGGCGATGTAGTTACGCTCGCAAGTGGAGCCAATGGCGGAGATATCGCCAATGTGCTCAATCATGGTCGCAAAGGCCAGCGGCATGATGGTGATGATAGCCGTCGTGGCAAGACCGCTATCGAACTGCGGGCCAAAGAGCGCAAACACGGTGTTGTCCCACACGATGGGCAGACCGACCCACGAAGCGGCGGCAACGCCCGAAAAATCAACCTCGCCCAGCACCGCCGCGACAGCATAGCTCACCACAACGCCCAGCAAAATCGGCACGATCTTGACCATGCCGCGGCCCCAGATGTTGCAGATGACGATCACGGCCACGGCGACAACGGCAACAAGCCAGTTGGTTTGGCAGTTGGCAATGGCAGAGCTCGCCAGGATCAGGCCGATGGAAATGACGATGGG
>CALINZ010000162.1 GCA_938045085.1 uncultured Collinsella sp.
AACTGCATACCTTCCACCACCGACAAATTGGTTTCCATGGTCTTGGATTCCTCGATGGTGATTACGCCGTCCTTGCCCACGACCTCCATGGCCTCGGCGATCTTCTCGCCGACCTCGGGGTCACCGGCAGAGATGGTGCCGACGGAAGCAATCTGCTCCTTGGTCTCGACCGGCTTAGCCTGCTTCTTCATCTCGGCGACGGCGGCGTTGACGGCCTTGTCGATGCCGCGACGGATGGCCAGCGGGTTGGCGCCAGCGGCGACGTTGCGCAGACCGTCGTTGACGATGGCCTGAGCGAGCAGAGTTGCGGTGGTGGTGCCGTCACCCACGGTGTCGTTGGTCTTGATGGCAACCTCCTTCACCAGCTGAGCGCCCATGTTCTCGATGTTGTCCTCGAGCTCGATCTCCTTGGCGACGGAAACGCCGTCGTTGGTGATGGTCGGGGCACCGAACGTGCGCTGCAGCGCAACGTAGCGACCCTTGGGGCCCATGGTGACGGTAACGGCGTCGGCCAGAGTGTTGACGCCCTTGGCGAGCTTAGCGCGGGCATCGGTGTTGAACGTAATGTTCTTTGCCATGGTAGGTAATCCTCCAAAAGAAATGTGACTCGCGTCGCCGCTTCCGAGTCCTATGCGGCGGACGCGTTCAAAGACGAATCAGAGATTCTGACGAGACTAGGCCTCGACGACAGCGTAGATGTCGTCGGCGCGCATCAGCAGATACTTCTCGCCGTCGACCTTGACCTCGTTGCCACCGAACTTACCGTAGATGACAACGTCACCGACCTTGACGTCCATGGGGATGCGCTCACCCTTGTCGTTGACCTTGCCGGCGCCCACGGCAACGATGGTGCCGCGCTGCGGCTTCTCCTGAGCGTTGCTGGCGATATACAGACCAGAAGCGGTCTTCTGCTCGGCCTCGTCGGGCTTGACCAGAACACGATCTGCAAGCGGCTTCAAAGACGACATGCTTGTCTCCTCCTTTTTGGGCCGCGCGGTTATACCACGCGAATTAACCCTTTTTGTTTGCGTACGCGTTGAATGGTACCCACGAATGGCGGGTTATACAACACAGAGTCAAAAAATCTTATTTTTTGGCACTTAGATTTTCTGAATGCCGGGGGATAACTTAGCAGTGGCTCCCGGGGCGGACCGGAGGGCATGAGGTTTGCTGCTCTACAGTCCTGCGCAAGACGGAAAGCACATTAAGTGCTTTCCTTTGCGTGCGGAACTCGCGACAAACTTCATGCCCTCCGGTCCGCCCCGGGAGCCAGGTTAACTAACTAGGGCCCGACATTCAGAAAAGTCAGTGCAGCAAAATGGCGATGCGGATAGGAACGTGGGTATGGTTTTCGCTGCGCGCACGGGTCCCCTGGGAAGCACCGTGCATTTTTGGGAGTATTCAGCAAGCCAGGACGGCTGCATACGCGCCGGACATACCTTATTGGTCCCAAGAACGCCTTCAGCGGGCGGTTTTGGTCGGTGGGCAGACCCCGTTGGGACAAATGGACGTACTTCGCGCCGTACCGGAGCCCAAAATGACGTCAATCTCCGCAACGTTACTCAGCCGCAGCGGCACCGGCAGAGCTCGTGGTGCTGAATACTCCGTTTTTTGCACGGCACGGGCGGGGGTACATCAGGATCAGGAAGAACATCCCAGCCTTTTTATGCAATCTGTAATGGGAAGTATGCAAAACACTAAGAGTCAGCATTGCTGATGTCCAAATTGAGCGCACGAGACAGCAGCACCTCAACCCCGCGCCCAAATCCAACAGAGCGGGGACGCTCCTAACGAACCCCCATCGGCAAACAAATGCGGCTCGAGCGCCATCCCAAAATAGACTGCCCGAGCCGCGTTTAACGGTGCGGTATGAACGTCAGCGCTCGTAAATCAAGTTGCCTGCCAGGTAGGTGGCCTGAACTTTTGTGGCCTGGAGCTCTTGGGGGTCGATGGTGAGCGGGTTTTGGTCCAGGACTACCAGGTCGGCATACTTGCCGGGCTCCAAGCTGCCGAGGTTTTGCTCGTCGCCCGCTGCATAAGCGCTACCCAGGGTGTAGTTGCGCAGGGCCGTTGCCGCATCGATGCGCTCGCTCGGCAGCCAGCCGCCCTCGGGCCAGTGGCTTTTGGGGTCCTGGCGCGTGATAGCCGTGTAGAGCACGTTCATGCTGGTAACAGCTGTGATAGGGCTGTCGGTACCGAAGGCTTGGCGAATGCCGCGCTGCTTATAGGTCGCAAACGGCCACATGATGCGGCTGCGCTCCAGGCCCAGATCGCGCTCGGGGCCGCCCGGGTCGAGTGTAATGTGACAGGGCTGGCTCGAGGCAACGACGTTAAGCTTGCGTAGACGATCGATGTCCTCGGGCAAGAGGTTCTCCAGATGCTCGAGCGTGTTATGACCGTGCTGGGGCAGGCCGTACAGTTCGGCGGCCTCCTCAAAGATATCGAGCGCGGCATGGATGGCACCGTCGCCGATGACGTGGATGCGCACGGTGTGGCCGCGCTCCGCGGCCGCCAGAACCAGCTTACGCATGCGCTCGGCAGGAACTGTCAGACGGCCTCGGTCGCCCGGGAAACGCGGATTGGTATAGGGCTCGGTGAGATATGCCGTGTGTTCGCTCGACACGCCGTCGAAGAACTGCTTAAAACCAGGCGCCGAGAGCAGCGCGTTGTTCGCGTAGCGGGTCTGCAGCTCTTCCAAGCGCGACTGGTCATCCAGCAGCGTGGGGAACAGATGGGCGCGGATGCCCAGCTTGCTGGCTGCCTGCAGTTTGTCGTAGACGTCGTCGCGGATAAAATCGCAGCCCGGCATGAGCATGAGCGACATATCGCATATCGAGGTGATGCCCTGCTCGGCCATACGCCTCATTTGATCGGCATAAGCACTTGCGATGCGATCCTCCCCCAGCCACTCAAGGCAGCGCGGTAGCAGCTGCATGGCAGCCGCCTCGTGAACAATGCCCGTGAGCTCGCCGTTTGCGTCCTTGTCGTAGCTGCCGCCTGCTGGTGGCTCGCTGTCGCGCGTGACGCCGAGTGCCTCGAGTGCGCGGCTGTTGAGCCAAAGCGTGTGTCCGTCGCCCGAATACATAACGCAGGGACGATCGGGGAATGCCGCATCGAGCGACGCCTTGGTAGGATGCTCGGGCGGGTCCCAACGGTAGTCGCGCCAGCCCTGCGTCACAACCCAAGCGTCGTCGGGCAGGTCCCGGGAAAACTCGAGCGCATGTTGCACCAGCGCCGCCTCGGACGTGCCCATATCCATGAGCATGTACGGCGAGGAGCCGACCGAGGTATGGAAGAAGTGCAGATGAGCGTCATGGAAACCGGGGCAGACAAACTGTTCGCCGTAGTCGATAACCGACGTGGCGGCAGAAGCGGCGGCGATCACGTCGTCGGGCGCACCGACTGCGACGATACGGTCGCCTGCGATGGCAATCGCCAGCTCGCGGGCGGTATCGATGCCGTCTTGCGCGGTAAAGACGTTCTTGGAACGGATAATCCGATCGATATGTTGCATGGGCATCCCCATCTCTGGCAGGAAATTCAACACCCCCGAGTGTACTCCCCCGCCCTTGCAACAAAACCCCAAGCGGCAAACGGCAACTTTACCAGCCCTAGCGGCAGGTGGCATACTGGAGAGAGCCTGTACGATTTTGCGATCAACCCAGCAAGGAGCAAATCGACCATGACGAAGACCAAGGCACAGCAGATTATGGCGGCGACCGAGGCTCGCGCGGCTGACGACGTCACCGCAGCCATCAAAGATATCGCTACCGAGTTTGAACCCTATATCATCAAGCAGCGCCGGCACTTCCATAAGCACCCGGAGCTGAGCCTTGCCGAGGAGCGCACGACCTCCGACATCGCCAACCAGCTCGACGCCATGAATATCCCCTACGAGCGTCCGCTCAAGACCGGCTTGGTGGCAACGCTTCGCGGTACCGCGCCGGATGCCTACCGCGAGGACGGCACGCCACGCCGCCGCATCCTGCTGCGCGCCGACATCGACGCCCTGCCCGTCACCGAACAGACCGGCGAGGAGTTCGCCAGCGTCAACGAGGGCTGCATGCACGCCTGCGGCCACGACTGCCATATCGCCATGATGCTCGGCACGCTGCAAATCCTGCGCCATATGACCGACGACATCCACGGCGAAGTCCGCATCGTCTTCCAGCCCAGCGAGGAAAACGGCCAGGGCGCCAAGCTCATGATCGGCACGGGTGTGCTCGACGGCGTCGATGGCGCCTACGCCGCGCACATCTGGAGTGAGGTCGATGCCGGCACCGTGAGCTGCGAGCCCGGACCGCGCATGGCCAATACCGACTGGTTCCGCATCGACGTCCGCGGCACCTCGTGCCACGGCGCCATGCCCCAGCGCGGCCACGACGCCGTTATGGTTGCCGCCGAGATTGTCAATGCCCTGCAGACCATC
>CALINZ010000163.1 GCA_938045085.1 uncultured Collinsella sp.
GAGATGTGGAGCTTTTGGCTTGAGAACTACGATAGTCCCTCAAAGGAATTGAAGGACGTCATTAGCGCCGCGGTTGGCGTCGACCATGGAATGGAAGAGCTCGCGAACGGCTACTTCAAGCTCGAAGAAAAACTCGAGGAGAAGCAGTTCATGGCAAGGAGTCATGCAATCGCTTTGATTGGCTGTGCTCCGCTCATTCGTACCCTTGTCGTGGAGCAACACCTCGGTCTCGATAGGATTAGAGGCATTCTTAACGTTCCTGCCGCAACTTTCGACGCCATCAATGCTGTAATCAGTTCTATCGGTATTGACCCGCCCTTCGGCTCTGAGAGGATAGCCGGAATACATGAAACTGACGTTTCAGACGTCGCCGCCCTGTTTGGTGATATCGAACCTGACGTCGCTGGAGAAACTTTCCGAGGCCTTCTCGGATCGTTCTCGAGATGCGATACGCTTGCCGACGATGTTATCGACTTGGGCCTCATTCCTTTTGAGCCGTACCAGTTTATGCTCTACTTTGAGTTGCTTACGCTTGAGATGGTTGACAGATTCCCCGGCAGGGCGATTTACGAATGCACGCCCCGTTCGAGCAATGTAAAGGCGCTTTGGAACTCCATGTATCATCCCACTCAGGAGAATCCATACCTCAACAACGCCAAGTCCGTCTATTCACTTGACGAAGCATGGGCCGAAACGAAACTCTCCCGGCAGACTGGGAACGGCTCGATTCTGCTTGCCGATGTCTTTAGCATTCTGGCAGAGTTGCCCTACACGACGAGAAGACGCGTTGCTCACATTATTCGTTGTTATTTGATTCTCATTGCCGATTCTCGTCAAACGAAGACGCCTTTGGAGCCGATCGGCGTCGATTCCATCAAGGCTTTTGTCAAGCGCGTGGGGATCTCAAACAGTTTAACCAAGGGCGTTCTCGATCAGAGGCTGGTAGATTTCCTTACCCGCTGCATTCATCCGGAAGAGGGCTGGTTCGCAAGGGGTCTCGGCTCTTCCGTGAACGAGACGAACGCTTCGGGGCGCAAATATGGCGATGTTGAATACTTGGACCTTTCAAATCGTGCACATATCGAGGCCTATGAGGCACACGGTGGCGGTCTGCGGGATGAGTACATTCAGGCGCACATTAACTCCCTGCATGAAACTGTGCGCTACCACGAGCACGAGGCGAAGTTGCGCAACGAACCCTACGACATGACCGTTAGAGTCACGTACGTTGCCCATGACGTTTCGAGACTGATTGACTTTCATGATGGATGCACAAAGGAAATCGAGGGCATTCCGTTCGAGTTTCGCTTTATGACGTACGTCGATTTGCTCAACGCTGCTGGCGGCATCGATGTCGTAATCGGAAATCTGGCGGATTTTAATGAGTTGATTCATCAGAGGATCTCTAGGCTTCCCGATGCGTATACGTTGAAGCGGCGCTATCAGGAGA
>CALINZ010000164.1 GCA_938045085.1 uncultured Collinsella sp.
GATGGAGTTCCGCGGCGCCCAAGCCACACGCTAACAGCTTTAAGGAGTCAAAGCTGGTTTAGCCAAAGAAGCGCTTGATCTCAATCTCGGCGTTCTCCAGGCAGTCGGAGCCGTGGATCACGTTGGCGTTGACATCGACGGCAAAGTCGCCGCGGATGGTACCAGGAGCAGCGTCAAGCGGGTTGGTAGCGCCCATGAGGGTGCGCATCTTAGCAACAGCGGAGAGACCGGAAACGACCATCTTGACGACCGGACCGCTCGTCATAAAGTCGCAGAGACCGCCAAAGAAGGGCTTGTCGGCCAGATGGGCGTAGTGCTCCTCGACGGTAGCGCGCTCGAGCGTGGTCATCTCCATGCGCTCGATGACAAGACCGCTGCGCTCAATGCGAGCAACAATCTCGCCGATTTTGCGATCGCGCACGGCGTCGGGCTTAATCATGATGAAGGTCTTCTCGATAGCCATAAAAGTAGCCTTTCAAGTAGGTTCGCGCGTGCCCAAGTCCCATTCCGGCACCCGCCTGGACTGCATCGTAACAGAGTTTTAGCTGCAGTTAAACAAAAAGCTGTTTATTGAAACGTTGAAATTTATTAAAGCGCTCCATATGTGTCACTTCTGTTTCGAAGCCCGATTAGAGTACCATCCGACCGCCCATCAACCGCATCGAACAGAGCAGGCGGTCGGTTGCCGCCCGCGAACGTAACCCCTTCACAACCTGCCCAAAGGTCCTACAGAAGTTCTCGACAAGCCCCTCCCCCATAGCAACAAAATACGGGCGCCCACATCAGCAGGCGCCCGTAAAGTGAAAACGATTTATCAATAAATGGCCAAAACGGCTTCAGCCAAATCCCTACTTTACCCCGTGGCCCATCTCGACGACCTTAGTCAGTGACCCAAACACACCCTCGTCAGCCACGAGCTGTGCCTCGGCGCGATCAAGCTGCACGGCAACGGCGGCAGGGGCGGTGCCGCCCTCGGTCGTGCGCGCGGCGACAATCGACGGGATGTCGAGCGCCTCGGTAATGTCGCGCTCAAAGAGCTGGCTTGCCTCATGGAACACCTCAAACGGCAGGTCCTCAAGATTGCAGCCGCGCTTCTCACACATCAGAACCAGATGCCCCACCACGGCATGAGCCTCGCGGAACGGCAGACCACGCTTAGCCAGGTAATCGGCAACATCGGTGGCGGCAAGGTGACCCACGCCGCACTCGCGCGCCATGGCATCCTCGTTGACGGCCCAAGTCGAAATCATACCGGCCATAACCGACAGGCACTGCATGAGCGTATGGGCGGTATCGAGCGCGCCCTCCTTGTCCTCCTGCAAATCCTTGTTATAAGCAAGCGGCAAGCCCTTCATGGTTACCAGCAGCTGCACCAGGTTGCCGTACACGCGACCGCTCTTGCCGCGAATAAGCTCGGCAAAGTCGGGATTCTTCTTCTGCGGCATGATAGACGAGCCGGTGGAGTAGGAGTCTGAAAGCGTGATAAAGCCAAATTCGGAGCTCGACCACAGCACGATCTCCTCGGAAAGACGCGACAGGTGCATCGCCATGACGGATCCGGCGTAATGCAGATCGAGCAGGAAATCACGGTCGGAAACCGCATCGAGCGAGTTGGGAATCACGCCCGCAAAGCCAAGTTCGGCAGCCGTCATCTGGCGATCGAGCGGATAGCTCGTACCGGCAAGCGCGGCAGCACCCAGCGGGCAGTTGTCGGCGGCATCAAAGGCGGCCTTCAGGCGCGTAAAGTCGCGCGCGAACATCCAGGAATACGCCAGCAGATGATGCGAGAGCAGCACGGGCTGAGCGTGCTGCATATGCGTGTAGCCCGGCAGAATCACCTTGTCGTACTTCTTAGCCGCATCCACCAGCACATGGCGCAGCTCAAGATTGGCCTCCATGAGCTCCTTGGCCAGCGCCTTGACGCCCAGGCGCGTATCGGTCGCCACCTGGTCGTTGCGCGAACGGCCGGTATGCAAGCGCTTACCGGCCTCGCCGATGCGGCGCGTCAACTCGCTCTCGATGGACATATGAATGTCCTCATCGTTGATATCGAAGGTAAAGTTGCCGGCATCGATATCCTGTTCGATTTCGGTCAGGCCCTTGGCAATCGCCTGCTCGTCCTCGGCACTGATGATGCCCTGGACCGCCAGCATTTTGGCATGCGCCTTAGAGCCGGCGATATCCTGCTTATAGAGATGTTTGTCGACCGGCAACGACGCGCCAAACTCCTGCGTGACCTCGGCCACGCCTGCCTCAAAACGACCGCCCCAAAGAGCCATGGAACCGTCCCCTTTCTCCAAATACCAAAACAAGCGCCCAAAGCAATGCGCCATATCGCTAAAGCGATTTTTCAACCGCTAGTTTTACACATTCCCCACCGTGTGCGGTGCCATGTAGCTAATTTGCAAAGAAGTGACGCGCCATGCACTTGGCGCCCAACGTCTCCCTCCGGATGTTGCCCTGCGAACCATCGATCCAGGCCTTCAGGCTCATAGGGACGTCCTCGACCCTTGCAGCATCGAACTCGGGCGCGAGGGCAAGTAAAGCATGCGCGATAGCATTGAACATAATGGATACTCCTCATATATAGGCGCAGAGCCGCCAAATTGATAGAAGGAGCCCCGCCGGACAACCCCGGCGGGGCTCGGACTCAGCCGCAGACGCGGCATCATATATGCGGGCGGAACGTAGGGGCCACCGATGTTAAGAAGTGTCAGCAAACATAACGAAAGGCAGGGACCCCGTGCGCCCGTTATGTATCACGCGGATGGGCCGCGCGGATACCAAGGGAAGGAGGCGCTAGGCCTGGGCGGCAGCAGAGCTGGGACCCTGGACCTTTGCCCACGTCTTGAGCGACAGCGTATCGATCTCGATAAAGCCGGCGCTGGCCTTCTCGTCAAACGTGGTGTCGCGGTCGTAGGTAGCCAGACCGTAGTCATACAGGCTAAACGGGCTCTTGCGGCCAACGACATGGCAGTTGCCCTTAAAGAACTTCAGGCGGACGGTGCCGGTCACGAACTTCTGGGTATCGGCCATAAAGGCGTCGAGCGCGTTTTTGAGCGGGCTGTACCACTGGCCGTTGTACACGGCAGTGGCCCAATCCTGCTCGAGCTTGATCTTGGTCTTGAGCAGGTCGCCCTCGACGCAAATGTCCTCGAGCGCCTTGTGGGCGGTGATGAGCGTCAGGGCGCCGGGAACCTCGTAGCACTCGCGGCTCTTGAGGCCCACCAGACGATCCTCGACCAGATCGAGGCGGCCAAAGCCGTTGTCGCCGGAGATCTTGTTGAGGGCGATGACGATCTCGGAGAGCTTCATCTTCTTGCCGTCGACGGCGACGGGCTTGCCGGCCTCAAACTCGATCTCGGTATAGGTCGGGGCGTCAGGCGTGTCCTCGGGGTTCTTGGTCATAACCCAAGCGTCATCGAGCGGCTCATTCCAAGGGTCCTCCAGGTGACCGCACTCGATGGCGCGACCCCACAGGTTGTCGTCGATGGAGTAGGGGTTATCGTTGGCACCCTCGGGAACCGGCACGTTGTGGGCGTGGGCATAGGCGACCTCGTCGGGACGGCACTTCAGATCCCACTCGCGCACCGGGGCGATAACCTTGAGCTCAGGGTCGAGGGCCTTGACGGCAGCCTCAAAACGAACCTGGTCGTTACCCTTGCCGGTGCAGCCGTGGGCGACGTAGGTCGCGCCAAACTCGTGGGCGACCTCAACAAGCTTCTTGGCAAGCAGCGGGCGAGACAGGGCGGAGAGCAGCGGATACTTGTTCTCGTACATGGAGTTTGCTGCGATGGCTTTGGTCAGGAACTCATCGGAGAACTCGTCGCGCAGGTCGAGCACCTGGCAATCGAGAACGCCCAGGTCGAGCGCCTTCTGCTTCTTGGCATCCAGTCCGGTCTCTTCCTGGCCCACGTTGCCGCAGACGCAAACGACATCGAGATTCTTCTCGTCCTGGAGCCACTTGACACATACGGATGTATCAAGACCACCGGAATATGCGAGAACGACTTTTTCCTTGCTCATGGCTGTTTCCTTTCGCCCTTGGTAGCTAGTTAGAACATCGGTCAGTTGCAAGTCATTTCAAGGTCATATACCGTGCAATATCAGGTTAAATAGCAAAAATCAACACATACATGCCCTAGAAACATGCAGCAATGTCGTGCTAAAACCCAACGACCTCAAAATGACTCTGTTGAGGCAATTCGCCCCATGCGGACAGAGACGATTGTTATCGTCGTCGGGAAATTGCGCGCTGGCGTCGGATGGCATTGTCTGCAGTGGTGATGATCTTTACGAACTGCATCTGCCTCTCCTTTCACGTATCGCCGGGCGCAATTCAAATATCGTAAACGGTACCTTTTACTCGGTAAGCGGTTGTTTTTCCGTCTCCGTTTTCGATGGTCGCTATATTACGCTAAAGTGCCCGCAGCACAAGCGACAAATTCAAATTTCTGAAAAGTTTTTTCATTACTTTGTGAAGCGTGGTGCAAATACGCACCATTCCTGCGAAAATACGCTCGACTACGAGTTGATGGTTATAACGTCTGAAACAATCTCGAAACGAAAGGCTCGCTTTTATGCAAACTTACGAATCGGACGCCAACATCGGCAACATTAAGATTCTCGCCGTCGATATGGACAAGACGCTGCTGACCGACGAGCGTGTGCTGCCCCAGGGTCTTGATGAGCGCCTGGACAAGCTCGCCGACGCCGGCATCGTATTCTGCCCCGCCAGCGGACGTCCCGCCCCCAAGCTCGAGGAGATGTTCGAGGGCATCAAGAACCGCCTCGCCTTTTGTCCCGACAACGGAGCTTGCGTGATCTATCGCGGCAGCTATATCTATAAAAGCAATATTGACGTGGAGCTGTATCAGCAGGTCTTGAACCGTGCCTCGGAGGATCCTCGCGCTGTCCCCGTCCTGTGCTGCTTCGACGAGTTCTACGTGCTTGCCCGCGACCATCAATACCACGACGAGATCAGCGTCTACTACAACACAATCAACTACGTAGACAGCTTTGAGGGCATTGATTTCGAGTCCAACAAGATTTCGGTCTTCTTCCCCGGCTACGACGCCGAGCCCGCTTTCCGCGAGACCTATAGCCCCGAGTTCTCGGACAAGCTCTACGTCACCAACGCCGGGCGCGAGTGGATCGACTTTATGAACCTGGGCGTCGACAAGGGCGCCGGCGTCGCGCACCTGTGCGAACACCTGGGCATCGATATCGCCGACGCCGCCGCCGTGGGCGATACGTACAACGACATCCCCATGCTGGAGCGCGTCGGTCACAGCTTTATCGTGGACAATGCCGAGGAGCACATGAACGCGCACGCCAAGTGGCGCATTCCGAGCAACAACGACGGGGGCGTACTGACGCTCATCGACGCCATTCTGGCGGCTCGTTAAACTCGCCGCCATGCCCGGGGCCGGCCGTTTGATTTTTGTTCGGTCAGGTCCTGGGCTCGCTCGAAGAGCACATTAAGTGCTCTTCGGCTCGTGCGGAATCTACAAAAATCAAACGGCCGGCCCCGGGCATGGCTACGTTGACTTGCTTGCCGCATGGATGGCGTCTTGGCGTCTAGATACTTGGCTGATATTTTTGGAATGAAGGGGGCTCCTTGTTGGCAAGGAGCCCCCTTCTGTTTTGGTTACTTTGGGATTGTTGGTGCGTCTTTACTTGGCATCGGCCCAGGTTATGCCGGTGCTGGCTTCGGCGATTAGGGGGACGCGGAGGTCTACTACGTGCTCCATGACGTCGCGGACCATGGTGGTTAGGCGCTCGACTTCATCGACGGGGCACTCAAAGTCCAGTTCGTCGTGTACCTGCAAGATCATGTGGGCGGCAAAGCCCTCCTCTTCCAGACGGCGGCTTACGCGGGCCATCGCGATCTTGATGATGTCGGCGGCGGTTCCCTGCATGGGGTGGTTCATGGCCGTGCGCTCGCCAAAGCCGCGGAGTTGCGGGTTTTTGGCCTTGAGCTCCGGAATATGACGACGGCGGCCGTACATGGTCTCGGCGTAGCCCGTCTGCTTGGCGCGTGCCACCACGTTGTCGAGGAACGTACGCACGCCCGGGTAGGCCTCGTAGTAGCGGTCGATCATGTCGCGCGCCTCGGCCATCGAGATATGCAGCGACTGCGACAGGCCGTAGGCCTGCTGGCCATACACGATGCCAAAGTTCACGGCCTTGGCGCGACTGCGCAGGTCGGGCGTTACCTCGGACACCGGCACACCAAACACGCGCGCCGCCGTCTCGGCATGGAAGTCCTCGCCCTCGTTAAAGGCGCGCACCAAGTGCTCGTCACCCGAGAGATGTGCCAGCAGACGCAGCTCGATCTGCGAGTAGTCCACCGCCAAAAAGACGCTTCCCTCGCCTGCCGAAAACGCCGTCTTGACGGTACGCCCCAGCTCCGAGCGCGTCGGAATGTTTTGCAGATTAGGGTCGCTCGAAGACAGACGCCCCGTCGCGGTGTTGGTCTGGTTGTACGTGGTGTGCACACGACCGTCACCGCGGCGCAGCGGGCCCAACGTGTCCAGATAGGTTGACTTGATCTTGGACTTCTCGCGCCAGTCTAAGATCAAACGAACAATCTCGTGGTCACGGGCAAGATCACTCAGTACCTTGGCATTGGTCGAATAGTAACCGCGCTTGGTCTTTTTGAGACCCTTGGTCGGAAGGCCCATCACATCAAAGAGCACATGCGAAAGTTGCATGGGGCTGCCGATGTTAAAGGTCTCGTCACCGGCAAGGTCGCGAATGCTTCGTTCGACCTCGGTGATCTGGGTCGCCAGACCCTCGGACAGACTGTGCAGGCGGTCGGGGTCCACGAGCATGCCCGCGCGCTCCATCTTGGCAAGTACCGGAACGAGCGGCATCTCGATGCCATCGAACACGTTGGCGGCGTTCTCACGGGCCATGCACTCGCGCAACGGCGCCACGAGCGCCAGCGTCAGAGCCGCAGTACGGGCGGCAGGCGCCGGAGCGTCCTCACCAGCACCGCGCGCCGCAGGCAACGCCATCTGCAGATAGGTATCGGCCAGATATGCCTCATCGAACTCGGAGCGATCGGAATCCAGCAGATAGGCAGCGACCACGGTATCGAAGATACGCGTGGAATCGGCAGCGAGCGGATCCATGAGCTCGGGCTCAGAAGAATCGATGGGCGAAAGCTCGTGCAGCAGCGCTTTCGTATCCGGGCTCGCCACGCGGCCCTCCATAAACAGGCTCGCAAGCACGCCGGCGATCACACCGTGAGCGAAGTTGAAGCCCTCAACCTCAGCCGCCGCACAGCTGTCGCCCTCCTCGAGCGCGAACAGGCCCTTGGACGTCGCCAACCACAGCGTGCGCGTCAGCCCAAAGAGCGCGCCCTCTTCCTTGTCGTCGTCCACCACGGCGGCGACCCACTCGCCGGCATCAATCGCGCGGGAGACCTCAGCCGCAACGGCACCAAGCGCGTCGGCATCGCCGGCGGCTGCGCGAACCATAGCAGGTATCTCAAACACACTGGAGGCAGCAGCCCCGCCCTCGCCGCCGATCAGCGCCAAGAAACGGTTCTGCATGGCGGTGATACCAAGCGTACCCAGCGCCGCGGAAACCTCATCGGCAGAAAACGCCGGGAAGGACGTCGCCTCAAAGTCGAGCTCGACGGGCGCATCGGTGCGAATTGTCGCAACCTTGCGGCTCAGTAGTGCGTCATCGATGTGTGCACGCAGGTTCTCGCCCATCTTGCCCTTGACCTCATCGGCATGCGCGATGACTTCGTCCAGGCTACCGTACTTCGCAATGAGCGCACTCGCCTTTTTGGGACCGATGCCCGGTACACCGGGGATGTTGTCGGACGTATCGCCCTTTAGACCGTAAAAATCGGGCACGAGCGCCGGCGTAATGCCGTGATACAGGTCGTCCACGCTCTCGGGCGTCATAATCGCCACGTCGGACAGGCCCTTGCGGGTCGAGACCACGTTGACGTGCTCGGTCACGAGTTGATACATGTCGCGGTCGCCGGTCACCAGTAGCATGTCGCAGCCGGCCTGCTCGCCCAGGCGCGCCATGGTTCCCAGGATATCGTCGCCTTCCCAGCCCTCGGACTGCAGAATCGGCACGTTGAGCGCGGTGAGCAGCTCCTTAATCATAGGGAACTGCGCATGCAGATCGGGGTCCATGGGCGGGCGTTGCGCCTTATACTGCGGCAGCATCTCCATGCGCACGCGCGGCTTACCCTTGTCAAACGCCACGACCACACCGTCGGGGTTAAAGGCATCAATCATCTTAAGAAACATGTTCAGAAAGCCAAAGATCGCGTTGGTGGGGCGACCGTCCGGCGCGTTCATGGTCGGCGGCACGGCGTGGAAGGCGCGATGCATGAGCGAGTTGCCGTCGATAACGGCAAAGGTGCGGCGCTTGTCAGACATATTGAATACCTCGCTTTGGGCTGGGCACGGTTTGCTCACTCCAGTTTACACGCTCCCCGCCCCGCGGCCACCTCACATCAAGCTCCCCCGCCACCGTGAGCCCGCGCGTGATACGATGGCTCACGGTACATCAACCAGCACGATCGATCCGAAAGGAGCCTGCGTCATGGAGCGTCCCTGCGCATGGAAAAAGTACACGCCACAGCAAATCGAGGAGCTCGAGGAGCTTTGCCGCGGCTATAAGCAGTTTTTGAGTGAGAACAAGACCGAGCGCCTGTGCGTCAAGGCCGGCATCAAGATGGCCGAGGAGGCGGGATACGTCGACCTGGAGACCGTAATCGCCGCAGGCCGCGAGCTTAAGGCAGGCGACAAGGTGTATGCCGCCAATCACGGCAAGGACCTCATGCTCGTCAACCTGGGCAACGCCCCGCTCGAGCAGGGCTTTAACATCCTGGGCGCCCACGTGGACTCGCCGCGCCTAGACCTTAAGCAGAACCCCGCCTTCGAGGCCGGCGACATGGCTTATCTCGACACGCACTACTACGGCGGCGTCAAGAGCTACCACTGGGTAGCCTCCCCGCTCGCACTCGTGGGCGTCATCTGCAAAAAGGACGGTACCACCGTCGACATCAATATCGGCGACAAGGCGGACGACCCGGTCTTTACCATCTCCGACCTGCTGATCCACCTCTCGAGCGAGCAGATGTCCAAACCTGCCAAGGACGCCGTCGAT
>CALINZ010000165.1 GCA_938045085.1 uncultured Collinsella sp.
TGCGGCCGATGGCGGGGATGACGCGCACGGCGGTGGTCTTGCTGTTCACCATGCCGATGGCGGCTTCGTCCGCGATCAGGGCGCTAATGACGGCGGGGGTGGTGTCGCCGGGGATGATGACCATGTCGATGCCCACCGAGCAGACGGCGGTCATGGCTTCCAGCTTTTCAATGGTCAGGCAGCCGATCTCGGCGGCGTGGATCATGCCGGCGTCCTCGCTGACCGGGATAAAGGCACCGGACAGGCCGCCAACGTGGTTGGAGGCCATCACGCCGCCCTTCTTCACGGCATCGTTCAACAGGGCAAGGCAAGCGGTGGTGCCGCAGCAGCCGCAGGTCTCCAGACCCATCTCTTCCAGAATGTTGGCCACGCTGTCGCCGATGGCGGGGGTGGGAGCCAGCGACAGGTCGACAATGCCTTTCTCGACATCCAGACGGCGGGCTGCCTCACGGCTCATGAGCTCGCCGGCGCGGGTGATCTTAAAGGCGGTCTGCTTGATTTTCTCGGCAACCTCCATCATCGAGGCGGAGTCGGGGAGCGTCTCCAAGGCAGCAGCCATAACGCCGGGGCCCGAGACGCCAACGTTGATGACGGCGTCGGCCTCGCCACCGCCGTGGACGGCGCCCGCCATAAACGGGGAGTCCTCGACCATGTTGGCAAAGCAGACAAACTTGGAGGCGCCAACGGAATCCTCGTCTGCCGTGAGCTTGGCGGCATCGATGATGGTCTGGGCGGCCATGAGCACGGCATCCATGTTGATACCGGCGCGCAGGCTGGCGACGTTGACGCTGGAGCAGACGCGGCTCGTGGTGACGAGCGCCTGGGGGATGGACTGGATGACGCGGCGGTCGGCGTCGCCGATGCCCTTCTGGACGAGCGCGGAAAAGCCGCCCAGGTAGTCGATGCCGAGCGTCTCAGCCGCGCGGTCGAGGGCATGCGCGATGGGGGTGAGGTCCTCATCCTTGCAGCACGCGGCGATCTGCGCCACCGGGGTGACGGAAACGCGCTTGTTGACGATGGGGATACCGTACTCGCGCTCGAGGTTCTCGGCGGTCTCGACCAGATGCTCAGCCGTGTGCGTCACGTGGTCGTAGATCTTCGTGCACATGCGGTCGAGGTTCTCGTCACCGCAACCCATGAGCGAAACACCCATGGTGATGGTCCTGATGTCGAGGTTCTGCTCCTCAACCATGCCGCGGGTTTCCGCGATTTCTGCGGGCGTGATCGCCATCCTTGCGCTCCTATCTGCCAAAACGAGCATAGTCTTATCTATTCTAACGTGCCGCACGTGCCAAGTGGCGCATGCGGCACGTTTTGGTGCTCGGTTGTTTCCGTTGTGTTACTGCCCAAAGACCTCTTCGGCGATGCGAGCGCTTTCGGCGGCGTCCTTGGCGTAGTAGTCCGCGCCGATCTGCTTGGCGTATTCGGGGGTGAGTACGGCGCCGCCCACGATGATCTTGACGCCCGGCACCTCGGCATGGAGCAGCTTGATGGTCTCCTCCATGGCGACGACTGTGGTAGTCATAAGCGCCGAGAGGCCGACGAGCTTAATGTCACGCTCCTGCACGGTCTTGAGCACCTCTTGCGGGTCGACGTCGCGGCCTAGGTCAAAGACGGTGTAGCCGTAGTTATCGAGCAGCATCTTGACGATGTTCTTGCCAATATCGTGGATGTCGCCCTTGACGGTGGCCACGCAGATCTTGCCCTTGTCGGCAATCTCGCCGGCGGGCATCAGGCGCTTGATGGTGTCGAAGCCCACGCGTGCCGCCTCGGCCGAGGCCATAAGCTGCGGCAAGAAGAACTTGCCCTGGTCAAAGAGGACGCCCACCTCGTCGAGGGCGGGGATAAAGTGGTTGTTGATAAGATCCATAGCGTCGTGGTCGGCCAGCAGGCGCTCAGTCTCGGTCGCGATCTCGCCCTTACGGCCCGAGACGACCATGCGACGAATTGGGTCGTCGTTGCCGTCGGTGCCGGCGGTGCCAGCAGCGGACACGGTGTCGGTCGATGCGGCCTGAGCTGCTGCCGGGTTTGCGGCGATCTTGTACGGATCGGTCCAGCCGGCGTAGCGCTCGATGTATCCGGTCGAGCCCTCGTCCTCAACGCTCAGGACGCGATAGCTGTAGACGGTATCCATAAAGCGCTTGGAGCCCGGGTTCATGATGGGGGCGTCCAGGCCCGCGCCGAAGGCGGCGGCCAAAAAGACCGAACCCAGCAGCGGGCGGGCAGGCAGGCCAAAGCTGATGTTCGACACGCCGAGCGCGCATTTGACGCCCAGACGCTCCTTGCACAGGGACATGGCGCGTAGGATCTGCTCAGCCTGGCGTTGATTAGTCGAGGCGGTCATGACCAGACAGTCGATGAGGATGCGGTCCGGGCCGATGCCGTAGCGGGCGGCCTCGGCCACGATGCGCTCGGCGATGGCGAAGCGGGCCTCGGCGGTATCGGGGATGCCGCCTTCGTCGAGCGTAAGGCCGACAACGTTGGTGCCGTAGTGGGCGACCAGCGGAAAGATCTCATCCATGATCTGCTGCTTGCCATTGACCGAGTTGATGATGGGCTTGCCGGCGTAGCGGCGCACGGCGGCCTCGACGGCTGCGGGGTCGGTGGAGTCGATCTGCAGCGGCAGCAGCGTGGAGCCCTGGAGCTGTTCGGTCGCCTGTTGGATGATCTTGACCTCGTCGATCTCGGGCAGGCCCACGTTGACGTCCAGAATGTCGGCGCCCTGTTCCTGCTGGCTGATGCCCTGGCTCACAACATAGTCCAGGTCGCCGTCGCGCAGGGCCTGCTGCAGGCGCTTTTTGCCGGTGGGGTTGATGCGCTCGCCGATGACGGCGATCTTGTGGCCGTCGCAGGGAAGGTCCACGACCGTTTGGGCGCTCGTGACCGACATGCTGGGCTTGCGGCGGCGCGGGCTGGGTGTGTGGTTGTCGATAAGCGTGCGCAAGGCCGCCATGTGCGCCGGCGTGGTGCCGCAGCAACCGCCCACGACGCTCACACCGTCGGCGATCATGCCGGCGACGGCCTCGGCGTATTCGGGGGCTTGGATATCAAAGACGGTGTTGCCGTCGTCGTCTACATGGGGGAGTCCTGCATTAGCCTGCACCATAACGGGCTTGTCGGTAACGGTGAGCATACGTGCGGCGAGTCCTCGGAGCTCGGCCGGTCCTTGGCTGCAGTTGATGCCCAAAACGTCGGCACCGATGGCGTCGAGCGTGATGGCGGCCACCTCGGGACTCGTACCCAGGAAGGTGCGACCGTCTTCCTCAAAGGTCATGGTGGCAAAGACGGGCAGGTCGGAGTTCTCGCGGCAGGCGAGGACGGCAGCCTTGATCTCGGCCAGGTCGGTCATGGTCTCGATAATAAAGAGGTCCACGTCCGCATCGACGCCTGCGCGCACTTCCTCGGCAAAGAGGTCGTAGGCCTCGTCGAAGCTCAGGGTACCCAGGGGGCGAAGCAGCGCGCCGATGGGGCCGATATCGCCGGCGACGTAGCGGGCGCCGGCCTCGCGGGCACAGGCGACGGCCGCGGCAAAGACATCTGCCACGGTGGCGGCGCCGTCGAGCTTGTGGGCGTTGGCGCCAAAGGTGTTGGCGGTGATCACGTCGCAGCCAGCCTCGACGTACTGGCGCTGAATGTCGGTAATGACCTGGGGCTCCTCAAAGTTGAGTAGCTCGGGCAGGGCGCCCGCCTTCATGCCAGCGGCCTGCAACATGGTGCCCATGCCGCCGTCGAACAGCAGGTGTCCCGTGCCATCGATGGCCGCACGCAGGCGATCGTCCTTAATGCGCAGGTCGTCGATCGTGCGTGTCTTGTATGCAGCGCCGTTGCAGCGTGCGGCATTGACGGGCGCTGCCAGCGCGGTACCGTCCAGATCATGAGTGATAAGCGGAGTAAACATCGAGGGCT
>CALINZ010000166.1 GCA_938045085.1 uncultured Collinsella sp.
CGCCAAGGCCGCCAAGAAGCTGTCCGACATGCTCGGCTGCGACCTGGCCATCGCCCACAAGGGCCGTCCGCGCCACAACGCCGCCGAGGTCATGGGCATCATCGGTGACATCAAGGGCAAGACCTGCATCATCAACGACGACATGATCGACACCGCTGGCACCCTGTGCGCCAACGTCAAGGAGCTCAAGGCTATGGGCGCTGGCGACATCTACGTCTGCGCCACCCACGGCATCTTCTCCGGTCCGGCCATCGAGCGTCTGAACGACGCCCCGATCGTCGAGTGCCTCGTCACCGACGCCATTCCCGTCGAGGTCGGCGGCAAGATCAAGACCATCTCGGTCGCCGAGGAGTTCGCTCAGGCCATCTCCGCCGTTTACCACGAGGAGCCCGTCTCCACGCTCGTCGGCGGCGACTTCGCGCTGTAGTCGCATCGTCCTTGCAACCCGGCGCATCGCCGTCGGAACAGAAGAAACCCCCGCGCTCCCCCTTGCTTCGCAAAGGTCGCGCGGGGGTTTCTTCTGTTCCGACGGCTCGCTCTGCCGCGGCCGCGCTTTTGTCTGGTGGGATTTCGCTGAAGCAAAGCCTCGCCTTCGGCGGGCGTGGTAGCCTTTGTCGTTGATTGAACTATTTGTGTAACGAAAGGAAGCGTATGGCAGCTGCACAGCCGCTTAAGATTCGCATGGTTGCCGGACTTGGCAACCCTGGCGAGGAATATGCCGAGACCCGTCACAACGCTGGTTTCAAAGCAATCGACGAGCTGGCCCGTCAGGCCGGCGTCACGTACTGGAAAAACCAAGCAGGCGCCGAGGTCGCGCTCATCAACATCAACGATCCCGAGGAAGAGGGCGGCAAGCGCCAGATTGTACTGGTCAAGCCGCAGTCGTACATGAACACCTCGGGCGGGCCCATCTCCAAACTCTGCCGCGAGTACAAGATCAAGGCCGAGGAGCTGCTCGTGATTCACGACGAGCTCGACATTCCCGCCGGCGACGTACGTGTTAAGGTGGGCGGTGGCCACGCCGGCCACAACGGCCTGCGCTCCATCATCGACAAGATGGGCAGCCGCGACTTTAGTCGCATCCGCACCGGCATCGGCAACCCTCCCGGCAAGATGGCCGTCGCCGACTACGTGCTTAAGCAGCTGCGCGCCCGCGCGGCCGAGGATTTCCAGGACACCTGCGCCCGCGCGGCCGACGCCGCCGGCCTGGCGATTGTGCACGGCGTAGTCTATGCTCGCGACCATGTCAACGGCGCCGCCTCCGCCAACGGCAAGCACTAAAACCTATCATTTAGGGATAGGTTTATTTTGGCAGGTTTTACCTGCGGAAACGCCGCGGCGGCCGCATCGCAATAAACCGCGCACCGCCATACACACATAGCACCCCAAAGGGGGCCGACCTCATTGCAACCCGAGGCTGGCCCCTTTGCCGTTTTACCCGATAAAGCTGACCAAAATAA
This sequence comes from uncultured Collinsella sp., assembly GCA_938045085.1. Taxonomy (GTDB): domain Bacteria; phylum Actinomycetota; class Coriobacteriia; order Coriobacteriales; family Coriobacteriaceae; genus Collinsella. The sequence goes on from CALINZ010000166.1 coordinate 1,461, forward strand.
ACCTCTCCCCCTTTGGTGGGCCGAAGTGGATAAACCCCGCTCCCAACCGCCGAAGACACACGTAAGCGACATTGCCATGAGGGTATAATTTGCACCGTATGTCTGCACAACGCCTGTGCGCGTACGGTTTTACTCGGGCTACCGTCCATTTCCGTGGAGGCACGGTTCGGCAGCCCTAACAAGAGAGGGGTTCTATGTATAAGATCCTGGAGAAGACGCAGTTCTCGGAGAAGGTGTTCAAGTTCCGCATCGAGGCGCCCGCAATCGCCAAGCATGCGCACGCTGGACAGTTCCTCATGGTTCGCGCCAACGAGACGGGCGAGCGCGTCCCGTTTACCCTGGCCGGCTGGAACGGTGACGAGGGCTGGGTCGAGTTCATCTTCATGGTGATCGGCAAGACCACCGAAATGCTTTCCACCTACGAGGCCGGCGAGTCGCTGCGCGACGTCGTGGGCCCGTTGGGCGTTCCCACCGAGATGGCCGAGGGCCCCTGCGCCGTCATTGGCGGCGGCGTCGGCCTGGCAATTGCCTTCCCGGTCGCCAAGCACCTGGTCGAGACCGGCCACGAGGTGCACGCCATCATGGGCGCCCGCACCAAGGACCTCCTGCTCATGGAGGACCAGTTCCGCGAGCTCCTCGACGAGGACCACATCCACATCACCACTGACGACGGCTCCTACGGCGAGCAGGGCGTTGTCACCGCTCCGCTGGAGCGTCTGCTGCAGGACAAGGCCGTGAGCCAGGTCTTCTGCGTCGGCCCCGTTCCGATGATGAAGTTCTCGACCCTCACCGCCCAGAAGTACGACACCCCCATCACCGCGTCCCTCAACCCCATCATGGTTGACGGCACCGGCATGTGCGGCTGCTGCCGCGTCGAGGTGGGCGGCGTGACCAAGTTCGCTTGCGTCGACGGCCCCGACTTCGATGCTACCCTGGTCGACTGGGATGACCTTCGTGCCCGCCAGGCCGCTTACCGTTCCGAAGAGGGCGAGTCCCTCAAGGCCTATGAGGAAAAGAGCTGCGCATGCCACTAGTTAACGGTCGTTTCGTTGCCGATATGAAGTCGCCCCGCACCCCCGATAACGAGGAGCCGGCTGCCGAGCGCGCCTGCGACTTCCGCCCCGTCGACAAGGGCTTCACCGAGGAGATGGCGCTGGCCGAGGCCGAGCGCTGCCTCAACTGCAAGAAGCCGTTCTGTGTTGAGGGCTGCCCCGTCAACATCAACATCCCCCGCTTTATCGAGCAGATCCGCGCGAAGGACTTCGGCGGCGCTCTCGATACCATCCGCGAGGACTCCATGCTTCCCGCCATCTGCGGCCGTGTCTGCCCGCAGGAGAACCAGTGCGAGGGCAAGTGCATCCGTGGTAAAAAGTCCGAGCCCGTGGCCATCGGCCAGCTCGAGCGCTTCCTGGGTGATCGCCCCGAGCTCGCCTCCACGCCCAAGATGGCCCCCAAGAACGGCAAGAAGGTCGCCGTCGTCGGCTCCGGCCCGTCCGGCATCACCTGCGCCGGCGAGCTCGCCCGTAACGGCTTTGACGTTACCGTCTTCGAGGCCTTCTTCACCGGCGGCGGTGTGCTGGTCTACGGCATCCCCGAGTTCCGTCTGCCCAAGGCGGTCGTCAAGCGCGAGATTGACGGCCTGGAGGACATGGGCGTCAAGTTTGAGTACAACTCCGTCGTGGGCAACATGGCCACGGCCGAGGAGCTGTTCGAGCAGGGCTTCGACGCCATCTACGTGGCGACCGGCGCTGGCCTGCCCAAGTTCCTCAACGTCCCCGGCGAGAACCTGCCCAACGTCTTCTTCGCGAACGAGTACCTCACCCGCGTGAACCTGATGAAGGCCAACAAGTTCCCCGAGTACGACACCCCCACCAAGCACGGCAAGAACGTCGTCGTCTTTGGCGGCGGCAACGTGGCTATGGACGCCGTCCGTACCGCCAAGCGCCTGGGCGCTGAACACGCCATCATCGCCTATCGTCGTACCGAGGACGAGATGCCCTGCCGTCGCGCCGAACTGCACCATGCCAAGGCCGAGGGCGTCGAGGTTCTGCCGCTCGTCTCCCCGCTCGAGTTTGTCGCTGGCGAGGACGGCTCCGTGTGCGCCGTCAAGGTCCAGAAGATGGAGCTCGGCGAGCCTGACGAGTCCGGCCGTCGTCGCCCGGTGCCCATCGAGGGCGCCGTCGAGGAGATCCCCTGCGACGTCGCGATCTCGGCTATCGGTACCAACGCCAACCCCTTCGCAAAGAAGATCGGCGGCAAGATGGAGCTCAACAAGTGGGGCTACATCGTCGCCGACGAGGAGACCGGCCAGACCACCGATCCCCGCATCTGGGCCGGCGGCGACATCGTCACCGGTGCCGCTACGGTCATTCTGGCGATGGGCGCCGGCAAGAAGGCCGCCGCTTCCATCACCAAGAGCCTGCTGGGCGAGTAATCACCTGCAACGTTAGCCATTAAACGGCAAAGTCCCCGTCGAGCACACGCCCGGCGGGGACTTTTTCTATGCCGACCACCCAACCACCACGATGGGGACAGGCACCTTTGTGATGGTTTTGGTCGGTTAGCCTTCGAGCTGCGCCACCTTGTAGCGGTAGGCAGCGGCGATGACATCCTTGCAGCCTTCGCGGCCCAGCTTGGCGCGGTTGACGACGATGTCCTTGCCGCTCGTCATCTTCCACTTTCCGGCGCTGTAGCGCTTATAGAACGCCTCGCGCGCCTTCTGCTGCTGTTTGACCAGCTTGGCGCCCTTCTTTTTGTTGAGGCCGCGCTTCTTGCGCACGATCTCGACGCGGTCCTCAAAGGGCGCAGTCACCAGCACGGCGATGTGATTGGGGTTGTTGCGCAGCAGATAATCGGACAGACGGCCTTCGATAATGCAGCTCTCGGTCTCACCCAGATCCAAAATCACCTGGCTCATCTTTTGGAACAACTTGTCCGAGTACGAACGCGCATCGTAGCGGTCGGGCAGAAACGCCATGTTCTCCACGGCCAGGCGCTCGTCGTAGGCGGCCATCTTGTCGAGCGACTCGCCCGCGCGCAGCGAAGCACGCACCAGCAGCTCGTTATCGTACAGCGGAATCCCCAGCTCATCGGCGAGGATACGGCCAATCTCGTGGCCCTCGGCGCCAAAGTCGCGCGCGATGGTAATGACCACAGGACTCTTCTTATTCTCCAGATCGCTCATCGCGATTCCTTTCTCTATGTGACAAAGGGACTGTCCCTTTGCCACATTCTACGCTGCCACCATTCGCCTCTGATAAGCCCTCACCAGCAACGAGATACCAAAGTTGAGTACAAAGTACATCGCAAACACCAGGCCGTAGAGCATAAGAACCTGCGACAGATCGATCGCGTGGGCCATCACGACGTTTGCCGTGTACATGAGCTCGGCCACGTTAATGCCCGAAAGATACGAGCTGTCCTTGATGACGGTCGTGCACTGGCTAAACAGCGCCGGAATGATCGTCTTAAACGTCTGCGGCAGAATGATGTAGCGCATGGTGGCAAAGAAGCCAAAGCCCTGGCTCTGCGCTGCCTCAAACTGGCCGCGCGGAATCGAGTTGAGGCCGCCGCGCACAATCTCGGCCATAACAGCGCTGGTAAACAGCGTAAAGGCGATGGTCGAAATCACAATGTCCAGACCCTGCACCGTAAAGTAGATAAACAGAATCCACAGCAGGTTCGGCGTGCAACGGAACAGCTCGATGTAGGCGCTCACCAAAAAACGGAACGGGCGGGGCGCATAGCTCTTAACGAGCGCCAGCACCGTGCCAAAGATGAGCGAGAAAAAGATCGACAGCGCCGAGATCTCGATCGTCTTAACAAAGCCGCCCCAAATGTAGAGCAGGTTGGTCGCGTTGAAGATTTCCATGCGCTAGGCCTCCTCTACGTTGTCGAGCCCCAGCTCGGCCAGGCTCACGCCGCGCGGACGCTCCTTGGAGCGGCGCTCGAGCCACTGCACCAGCATGGCGAGCGGAAAGCAGATGATGAAGTACATAAGGCAGCAGACGATGTATCCCTGCAGGTAACCGTACAGACTCACAAAGTTGTCGGAACGGTACATAAGGTCGCCGCCGGCCACAAGCGCCAGCACCGACGTGTTCTTGACCAGGTTGAGTGCCTGGTTACACAGCGGCGGCAGAATGATCTTGAATGTCTGGGGCAGCACGATGTACCAGTACGCCTGCGCACGGGTGAAGCCCTGGCTCTGGGCCGCCTCCATCTGACCGCGTGGAACCGCCTCGATACCAGTGCGGATGACCTCCGAAATGTAGGCCGCGTGATACAGACCCACGCCCAAGAAGCCCAGCACGAACGGCGCGATGCGCACCGGCTGGTCGGCACCGGTTATGGCCTGTAAAAACTGCGGACCGGCCATGTACATAAAGAGCACCTGTACGGGCAACGGGGTGTTCTGGTAAAACTCCACGTACACGCGGCTTATGGCGCGCAGCACGCGCGAGCGAGTGGTAGAGAACACGCCCAGCAGCGTGCCCAGCACCAGCGACAGCAGCAGACCGGCAACGACCACCTGCAGCGTCACGCCAAAGCCCTCCCAGAAGGGCCCCATGTTTTGAAATGTCGTCGACCAACGGTCGGCGTCAAATAATCCTTCGAGCATTTGATTCCTTCCCTGGACGATGCGCCTATACAAGACCCCAGGTCTTGACCTCTTGGTCGAGCCAGCCGTCGGCCAGGCGATCGCAAATCACCTGATCGACCACGGCCGAAAGGTCGCAGCCCTTCTTGGTCGCCACGCCGTAGCCCTGCTCGCCAAACTTGACCTCGGGCTGCAGCAGCTCAACGGTCTCGTTCATGTAACCGGCCAGCGTGGAGCGGTCCATGGCAAAGACGTCGATATTGCCGGCGTCGAGCGAACTCTTGATGATGGGGTAGCCGCTAAAGGCCCTAAACTCTGGCTTGCAGCTAAAGCCGTTGTCCTTGATCATCTGCTCGATCAGGCCCTGCGTGGTGGCACCCTGGCTCACACCAATGACCTTGCCGTCCAGGTCCTCAATCGAGGTAAAGCCCGAACGCTTCTTGACCATGAGTCCCACGTAGTCGGTGCGGTACGGCGTCGAGAAATCCCAGCTCTTCTTGCGCTCGTCGGTGATGGTGTAGGTCGCCGCGACCACGTCGAGTTGGCCGTTATCGATCAGCGGGCCGCGTGTCTTGGGCGTTACGTCGGTAAACTCGACAAGCTCCTGGGCGCGGGCCTCCTTGTAGCTCACGCCAAAGACGGCAGCGGCGATCTGGTAGCACAAATCGACCTCCATGCCCTCAAAGCGGCCCTTGGCGGTGTCGTAATAGCCGTAGCCGGGAACGTCCTTCTTAACGCCGGCATTCAGATGGCCACGCGACTTAATGGCCGCAAGCTTAGACCCCTTGTCGGAGTCCTCGCCGCTGGTGGAGTTGCCGCAACCGGCAAGCGCGATCCCCGTCAGCGCAAGCATACCGGCGCCCGCCAGCTGCAAAAAGTGACGGCGCGACACGGCCGTCCTTGTCATATCCGTCATGTCCATCACCGCGCCTAGTGCAGAATCTTGGACAGGAACTCGCGGCAGCGCGGGTTCTCGGGGTTATCGAAGAAGTGCTCGGGCGTGCCCTCCTCCAGAATGCGGCCGTCCTCCATAAAGATGACGCGGTCGGCCACCTGACGCGCAAAACCCATCTCGTGCGTCACGCAGATCATGGTGATGTCCTCCTGCGCGAGCTCAATCATAACGTCCAGAACCTCCTGGACCATCTCGGGGTCGAGCGCCGAGGTCGGCTCGTCAAACAGGATGATGGGCTGCTTGGTGCACAGGGCACGGGCGATGGCGATGCGCTGCTGCTGACCGCCCGAGAGATTCTGCGGATACTCGCCGGCCTTATGCGCCATGCCAACGCGCTTGAGCGCGGCGATGGCGATCTCGGTCGCCTCCTCCTTGCTCTTCTTTTGCAGCTTGATGGGCGCGAGCGTCAGGTTGCCGAGCACCGTCATGTTGGGATACAGGTTGAACTGCTGAAACACCATGGAACTATACTTGCGAGCCATCTCCAGGTGATTCTTTTTGGTGAGCGGCGTACCGTCGATGACGACCTCGCCCGACGTGGGCTCCTCCAGATAATCGACGCAACGGATGAGCGTCGACTTACCCGAGCCGGAAGGCCCGATCATTACGAGCTTCTCGCCGCGCTTGACGGTGAGATTGATATCTTTGAGCACATGCAGGTCGCCAAAGTACTTGTTGAGATGCTTGATCTCGATCATGTCTGCCATGAATGTCCCTTCCCTGCGTTTACACGAGTTGAACTATTGTACGGAAAGAACCGCGTTTCCGCAGCCCACACTACATTCCCGTAAAGAACCCGCAACCTTCCACCTGCTCGTTGGCACTCATTGGGGACAGACTTAAATGAGTACCTGCTCATTGGGCACTCATTTAAGTCTGTCCCCAATGAGTGCCCAGCCCAGCAAAAAGGGGCGCGACCATGACGGCCACGCCCCTCGGCATCAACTATGTACCGCTCGGCCCCTACGCGAGTTTGGCGCCGACGATCTTTGCTGCGGCCGGCTTGTCGAAGTTGCCGCCGGTTGCCTTGCCCAGGGCACCCATGACCTGGCCCATCTGCTTCTTGGACGTGGCACCCAGCTCGGCGATAACCTGCTCGATCAGAGCCTCGAGCTCCTCACCCGAAACCTGCGCGGGCAGCAGGCTCTCCAGAATCTTGACCTGCTCGGTCAGGTTGTCGGTACGCTCCTGGTCGGTGCCGGCCTTGATGGACATCTCCAGCGTCTCGCTCGTCTGCTTGATCAGACGCTTGATCATGCTGTTGACGTCTTCCTCGGTCACATCGCGGCGCTCGTTAACCTCGATATTCTTCACCTCGGCCTTAACCTGGCGAATGATGGACAGGCGAACCTTATCCTTGGCCTTCATGGCCGCGATCATTTCCTTCTGCAGCTCTTCGTTGGTCATCTGCAAATCCTCTCTAATAGCGTGGGCGGCACTCGCGCGAGCACCGCCCCATGATTACTCAGTCGTCGACGAATCGTCGGTCGAACTCTTGGTGACGCCCTTCAGGCTGACGTTATACGGGACGTCCTTGGGCATGGGGTTGACGGTGATGTCGGCATCCTTCTTGTACTGCTCCAGCCACTCGCTGTACACGGTGCTGGCCGCTTGCGTCTTCACCACATTGGAGACGTACTTCTTGATGGCCTTGGGCACCTGGTTGATGTCATCGACCTGATTATCGACATGGAAGTAGTCGGTGCACTTGATGATGTGGTAGCCATAGGTCGACTCGACGACTTCGCTCACGTCGCCCTTGTTGAGTCCCTCGAGCGCCGTCTGGTAGCTGTCGACGAAAGTGGTGAGCTTATCCCAGCCCACATCACCCTTCTTCTCCTTGGAACCGGTGTCCTCGGAGTACTGCTCAACGGCGTCCTCAAAGCTCAGCTCACCGGAGTTGATCTTGTCCAGGCACTCCTGCGCCTTGGCCTTGGCGGCAGCCTTGTCCTCGTCGGAAGCGTCGGAATCAACCTTGATCAGGATGTTCGACGAGCGACGGGCGTCGTTGTAGCTGGACAGGTTCTCGTTGATGTAATCGACAATCTCGCTGTCCTTGGGCTTGCTCGTGGGCGCGACGGCATCCTTGAGTTTCTGCTGCGCCAGACTCTCCTTGAGCGAGTCCTTGTAGGTGTCCTCGGTATAGCCGTAGGTCTTGAGGGTCTTCTTAAAGGCCTTGGCACCGCCCGCGCTCTTGCACGCGCCCTTCCAAGCCTTCTCGACCTCCTCGTCCGACACCGTCACGCCGTTCTCCTTCTGTGCCTGCTGAAGCAGAATCTGCTGCGTATAGGAGTCGATGAGTTGCTTGCGGTACTTCTTGGGCGTCAGGTCGTTGTCGACCAGATACTGCGCCCAGTCCTTGTCCTTGGTGTAGCCGTAGGACGTGCGCATGCTCATGATCTGCTTGGTCACGGTGTCCTCGGTAAGGTTGGTGCCGTTGATAGTGGCAGCAACACCGCCGGTCAGCTTGTAGCCCGAGGTGTCCTCAGCCTGCGACATAAGGCCGGAGCACGCCATCGCCGAGACGGAAAGCAGCATCGCCAGCACGCCGATGACCACCAGAACGATCTTGACGGTCTTAGACACGTACGTCTTGCGCTGCTTCTTGCGAGAGCTGGAGGCAGCGCGGGCCTGCTGCTCGGGCGTCGGCGCGGCCTCGGAGTTCTTTTTCTTATTTGCCATAGTTGGCCTTTCGCATAACGAATCGAACAAACGCCATTGTGTCACAACGCAGCCCCCGCGGCACGCTTGGTGCATTGGGGACAGGTTAATCTGCACCATTTTGGTGCAAAGGGGACAGCTCTGGCAGCCGGCAGTTAGGGACAGTCCCCAAGTGCCGGCTTAGCCCCACCTTAGAAGTGACGGCAGATGGCGTCGACCATGCCCTGGGGCGTGGTCTGGCCGAGCACGTCGGCTGCGGCATCGGCGTCCATAAAGATATTCATGAGCGCCTGCAGGGCCTCGACCTGGCCGCCCGGCTCGGCGATGCCCAGATTGACGACGATCTGCGCCGGCACCGGAGCGCCCATGCCAGCCATAGCGTTAAATGTCACGGGCGCGGCGGGCTTCACCACCGCGATATAGGGCTTGGCCACAAACCCCGGATCGGTATGCGGAATGGCAATGTTTGCCGCCGGCATGGCAAGACCCGTGGGATAGGCATCCTCGCGCGTGCGAACGGCGTCGAGCCAACCGAACGCAATGTAGCCACGTGGTGCAAGCTCGCCCTCGAGCCGCGCAAACACCTCATCCGGTGTTGCACACTCCCAATCAAAAAACACCAGCTCAGGCGTAAACAGCGCTTCGTTATTACCAGACATAAGCCGCCTCCTTCTTTTCATTCCCTGTCTTTAGGCCCAATACGGAATATACCTTTTGTATTTGGAACCCGCGTCCTCGTCCTCTTCCTTTATCAATGCCTCTTCCAGGCACTCTTTGATTAGACGAGACATCGCCACCGTGTTTTTCTTTTCATCGGAAAGTCCAAAACGCTCTCGCAGCGACTGATTGCTCATCGACTCACCTTGGGCATACAAAAGACAGGCATGCCAGTACACGGCGTTTTTTCGCTCACTTTTTTTCATTCGAGTATACGGACAGTCGCAATAGAGCGTCACGAGCGTTCCCAGCCCGCCCTCACTCTTGATAACCGGTGAAGGCATGCCGGCTTTTTCGAGCGAATCTACGATTAAATCCCAGCCTGTACCGCCTTCTTCGCAAAGATCCATTTGGCGCATGAGGGACGCTATCATCGAATTTCGCGTTTTCGGCTGGGCGTTGAGCACTCGTTCTGCCGGAATAAGCGTTGTCCCGGGATTAGAGAACTCAATGCGATTGTCGTAAATCGCAACAAGAGGCCCCGCCGTATTGTCAGCAATGTCTTGATGAATCACGGCGTTTGATAGTAACTCGCGAATCGCCCTTTGAGGATAAGCCGTCTGAATACGTCGAAATGCGCCATCCAGTGCCTCAACAGCCGGAATCATCGACATGACCAGCTGTTCAGCCTGTGGAAGCGCCAAAGCGTAGCCCTTGTCGATTTCAGTATCCCCGACAATGTCAAAACTGCCTTTTCCCGCATATCGCACGATTCGCAGCATGCGTTTCCTGAGCTCCGGGTAGCGAGAGAGCTTTTTTCCCACCAGAAGCATTCCCAAGCGCGTCACACTATATCGGCCGTTATCTTGACGACGAATCAGCTCTTGTTCACAAAGAGCAAGCATCACTCCGTCCAAATCGACAGGTCTTCTCAATCTGCACAACTCAAAATACGCATCAACATCTAGTATTTCGGCGACCTCTCGAGATGTCAGATCTCTCTCAACTACAGCGAGCTCCGCGTTCCCTGACTGTAAGCGACGCCACAGCTCCGCCTCTCGTGCACTACCGGGAACCAGTTCTGCCGTCGAAGAGCCCTCTCGAATGTAGGCTGTCTTATCAAAATAGACCGGCTGAGCGCTCGCGGCGTGCACTTTCAACACCACAAAGTGCTTTGTCTCATGATCAATAACCGCAAACTCGTAATTCGCATTGTTTGAGAGCGCAAGCTTGAGCCACATCAAAAGCTCTTGGTTTCCCTTACCCTTTGCGTGATATGGGTTGAACTGGGTGCCCACAAGCTCATGCGTACCGTCGCTCACGCCCCAGATCTTATAGGCATATGCGCGGCCGCAGTAAGCGGCAGCATTGGCAAGCGCCGAGATGTCACGCCCCGTTCTAACGGGATCGCTATTGCCTTCTTTAAATTCAAGCCACTCGGTTTCATCAGGATAACCGACGAGTGAATAAATCAGCTCCATGCCATCTGCTTCACCCATTGAGCCAGCCTCCTTGCGCTCATTTTTGATAACAAAATGTTAAATAGATGATAAATAGAATTATGCGCAATTTGAAGCCGAATGCCAAGTTTTCTGGTCGTTTTCCCAGATAATCTCATGCCGGAAGCTCGGCATTCCACATGAGAGTCGACTACTGTAATTGACAGGCAAGAAGAGCAGCCTATTCAATTCCAGCTAAATCAAGCAGCATAAAGCGCAATAAAAAAGGCGGTTAGGCGTCTTCGATATGCCTAACCGCCTTTACAAGCGGGTAATTATTTCACAGGATCCACGGCGACCTTGCCGCTCTCCAGCACGTGGACGCGGCCGTCGGCGAGCATTTGCACGACCTCGGGATACAGCACGTGCTCAATCGCGTGGATGTGCTCCTCGAGCGTGTCGACATCCCAACCTTCCTCGACAGCCAGCGCGCGCTGGGCGATGATGGGGCCGTTGTCGTAGATCTCGTTGGCAAAGTGCACGGTCACACCGGTTACCTTGACGCCGCGCGCAAAGGCATCGTCGATCGCATGCGCGCCGGTAAAGCTCGGCAGCAGTGCCGGATGCAAGTTGACCACGCGGTTGGGAAACGCCGCCAGCAGCGGCGTGTGCACCATGCGCATGTAACCGGCCATGACCACATATTCGCAGCCGCGCTCGAGCAGCTCGTGCGCGATGATCTCGTCGGCGGCGATGGGGTCGGCATAGACATCCTTGGACAGCGTGAGCGTCTGGATGCCCGCGCGCTCAGCGCGCTGCAAACCCTTAGCCGAAGGACGGCTCGACACCACAAGCTCAATCGAAGCGTTGAGCTTGCCGGCGGCGATCAGATCGATCAGCGCCTGCAGGTTGGTACCCGAACCGCTGATGAGCACACCGATCTTGAGCGGCTCGGCCGTATCGGTGCCGGTCGGACGGGTGTAGGGCACAAAGCCCAGGCTCGCGGCAGCAGCCATCTGCTCGTTAGCGCTCATCGGAGTACACGACCTTACCGGAGCCCTCGACGCACTCGCCCAAGCGGAACGGCTTCTCGCCCAGCGCGACCAGGGCCTCGGTCACGGCAGCCTCGTCCTCGGGGGCGACGATCAGGCACAGGCCAACGCCCATGTTGAAGGTCTTGCATGCCTCGTTGGGCGCGAGCTCGGCCTGGCGCGACACGTAGGTGATGACGGGCGGAACGTCCCAACCCATCTCGGCGCCGTTGCGGGTGACCACGGCGTCGACGTCGTCGGCGAGCGCGCGGTTGAGGTTCTCGGTGATGCCGCCGCCGGTGATGTGGGCGATGGCGTGCACCGGAGCGCCACCGCGCAGCAGCTCCAGAATCGGCTTGACATAGATGCGCGTGGGGGCCAACAGGGCGTCTGCCAGCGATGCGCCGCCGAGTTCCTCGAGCGGACGGCTCAGCTCCTCGGCCTTAGCGGCGGCCTCGGGCGTGCCCGGCTTAATACCGTCGACGCCAATGACCTTACGCACGAGCGAGTAGCCGTTGGAGTGCACGCCGGTGGAAGGCAGGCCCAGGATCACGTCGCCGGGGCGGACGTTCGCAGGGTCGAGCATCTTGGGACGGTCGACGACGCCCACGGTAAATCCGGCAAGGTCGTAGTCGGCAGGAGCCATGACGCCGGGGTGCTCGGCCATCTCGCCGCCCACGAGCGCGCAGCCCGCGAGCTTGCAGCCGTCGGCCACACCCTTGATGATCTTTGCCATGTGCTCGGCCTCGATGTGGCCGATGGCAACGTAGTCCAGGAAGAACAGCGGCTCGGCACCCGAAGCCAGAATGTCGTTGACGCACATAGCAACCAGGTCCTGGCCCACCGTCTCGTGACGGTCCATGATCTGGGCGAGCACGAGCTTGGTGCCCACGCCGTCGGTACCGCTAATCAGAATCGGGTCTTCCATATCCTTAAGCGCGGCAGCCGAGAACAGGCCACCAAAGCCACCGATGCCGCCGATGACCTCGGGACGGTTGGTGTCCTTAACCATCTGCTTAATAGCGTCAACGGCGCGGCCGCCCTCGGCGGTATCGACGCCGGCATCCTCATACGTCACATGCTTGCTGTCGCTCATCTGAGCCTTCCTCTCCCACTACCGTCCGCCGCCCGGGCGCCAAACGGTGCTCATAGTTGCGTTCATTTCGGCGCGTGCCATAACAGCACGCGCCGTCATATCAACAAAACAGCAGGTAAAACCTACCAAAATAAACCTGTCCCTTTTTGGCAGGTTTTAGGCCTCGCCGTGTTCCTCTTCCCAGCTGCGATCGTCGTATTTCTCGACCACGGCGTCGTCATCAAAGTGCAGCGGCTTGTCCAGGTTGCGGGGCTTAAAGCCCTCCATGAACTTGTCGCGGCCAAAGCTCTCGGGAATCGCCACGGGGTAGCGGCCGGTAAAGCACGCATCGCAGTAACCGCCCTTGGGCATGACCTTAAGCAGGCCCTCGACCGAAAGGAAGGCCAGCGAATCGGCGCCGATATACTCGCAAATCTCGTCGACCGTCTTGTTGGCGCTGATAAGCTGCGACTGCACGTCGGTATCGATACCGTAGAAGCACGGCCAGATGACCTCGGGCGAGTTGATGCGGATATGAATCTCCTTGGCGCCGGCGTTGCGCAGCATCTTGACGAGCTGCACCATGGTGGTGCCGCGCACGATGGAGTCGTCGATGACGACCAGGCGCTTGCCCTCGATGTTGTCACGCAGCGGGTTGAGCTTCATACGCACGCCCATGGCACGCAGCTCCTGCGTAGGCTCGATAAACGTACGGCCCACATAGCGGTTCTTGATGAGGCCCTCGCCAAAGGGAATGCCACTCTCGTGCGAATAGCCCTCCGCGGGCGGCAGGCCGGAGTCGGGCACGCCGATGACCAGGTCGGCCTCGACGGGCTCCTCATGTGCCAGCTGACGACCCATGTCATAACGGCAGGCGTAGACGCTCTTGCCGTTCATGATGGAATCGGGGCGAGCAAAGTAGACCTGCTCAAAAATGCAGTTAGCAGGCTCTTCGGCGGCAGGCACGCCCTGCTCGGACACAAGGCCCTCGGCGCTGATGCGCAAAATCTCACCGGGACGGACGTCGCGGACGTACTCGGCGCCCACGATATCGAGCGCGCAGGTCTCGGAGGCAACGACCCAGCCGCCGGCGCGCGTGACATGGGTGGTGGCGTCGACCGTCGCGGCGCCGTCCTGCGACGGTAGCTGCGAAACGGATGCGGCATCGGCCTGGTCCAGGCCCTCATCCACCAGCTTGCCCAGCACGAGCGGGCGAATGCCGTGCGGATCGCGGAATGCGTAGAGCGCCTGCTCGTTGATGAGCGTCATGGCGTAGCCGCCGCGCACGAGCTCCATGGTCTTGCGAATGCCCTCGCGCAGATGGCCAGTACGCTGAGTAAAGTAGCCGATGAGTTTGGTCGCGACCTCGGAATCCGAGTTGGAGAGGAACGGTACGCCCAGCTCGATCAGCTGGCGACGCAGCTCGTCGGTGTTGACGAGGGTGCCGTTGTGCGCGAGCGCGATAATGACGCTATTGATGGTAGAGAGGTGCGGCTGAGAGGCTTCCCAGCTCTTGGCGCCGGCGGTGCCGTAGCGCACATGACCCACGGCCAGCTGACCGGAGAGCGTCGACAAGTCGGCATTGGAGAACACGCGGTCGAGCAGGCCCAGATCCTTGCGGACCATAACCGTACCGCCGTCACCAACGGCGATTCCCGCCGATTCTTGGCCGCGATGCTGCAGTGCACGCAGGCCAAAGTACGTCAGTCGAGCCACGTCGCGATCGGGCGCCCAGACACCAAAAACGCCGCATTCCTCATGCAGCTGGTCAGAGTCCGGATCATACGTCGACATGGCGTTCACCTGTCCCGCGGCACGCTCGGCCGCGCGGATGGTTTCTTGAGACATGGCATCCCCTCAGAGCCTCGTATTTTGGCGTTACCCGCCTTATTATACGCACGGCGCGACGCGCTCCCCCGCGCATGAGCAGCGCTTTTTAAAAGCCCACCGAGCTTATTATCCGTTTTGCGACCAAACATTTTATTGGGTAGTCCACTCTCAGGGGCAACGGCCTCGAAGACTTCCCGTGCGCCGTGTCTCGCCCGCGCTAGGGGCTACATTGTTGCAATTGGGACGTTCGTCCTGTCTTTTAGCTGGTCGTCGGCGTATCCTTGTAGGCTACTACAAGATGAGAAAGGTAGCGTATGGATCGAAATCAACTCGACCCCAGTGTCCCCAGCACCACGGAGGCCAAGAAGGTCCCCCTTATCATCAAGGTCTACGCAGTCCTGTGCACCCTATCTGGCGTGGGCACGCTCCCGTCAGTCGCCGTCTTTATGTGGCAGGTCATCACCGCACTCATTAACGGCAACGTCGCCGCTAAGCTCGGTGATAACACCCTGGTCGCGGTTGGCCTTATCGTCGCCGGCATTATGCTCTCGGCGGCAAGCGCGATCATCTTGATCGTCTTTGGCCTGGACCTCATCAAGGACCAGCGGCGCAATGCCGCCCGCCTGTCTTACGTCCTCATCGCATTTACCGTCGTGGAGCTTTTAGTTGACGTGATGCTCCAGGGCATCGGACCCTTCCTGCTGCGCCCCGCCGTCCAGCTTGTCATCCTCATTGCGCTGTCGGCCACCGTCGACCCCACGCTACGCCAGGAGCGCGAACTGCAGCGCCGTCTGCAAGAGATGCTCGACCGCGATGCCGCCGCCGAGGGGATGCTCGGCCGCGACGAAACCGGCGAGGGCTACATCAAGCTCAACTACTTCAACCTGTTCTGGGTATTCTTCGTCTGCAGCGTGTTAGGTCTCATTCTCGAGGAAGTCTGGCATATGGTCGTCGTCGATCCCGGCGTCTATCAGGACCGTGCCGGTATGCTATTTGGCCCCTTTAGCCCCATCTACGGATTTGGCGCGGTGCTCATGACCATGGCGCTCAACCGCTTCTATAAAAAGAATCCTCTGATCATTTTCCTGGTAAGTGCCCTGATCGGCGGCGCTTTCGAGGTGTTTGTAGGCTGGTTTATGCAGACCTCATTTGGCGTGGTGTCGTGGAGCTATTCACACATTAGGCTATTCGGCATGCCCGATCCCATCGCGGTATTGACCGGGGGACGCACATGCACGCCGTTTGCCTGCATGTGGGGCCTGGGTGGCCTCATCTGGATCAAGGTCTTGCTGCCGCGCCTGCTTAAGCTCATCAATATGATTCCATGGAAACGCCGCTACTCTGCTACCGTCATCCTGACCGCCGTCATGTTGATCGACGGCGTCATGACGTTGCAATCGCTCGACTATTGGTATCAGCGCGTCAACGGAACCGTTCGAAATATTCCCGTCGCACAGTTCTATGACAAGCATTTCGATAACGAATATATGGAGAACCGTTTTCAGAGTATGACCATGAGCCCCAAGGACGCCACACGCGTGTAGCAAACGCCAGAGCAAAATAGCTCCAACACATCAAAGCCCGCTGGCAGATCTACATGAACTGCCGGCGGGCTTTCGCTATAGACAGACTCGGATTGCCGACGAGGCCTTACGCCTCGCGCTCGACCTCGCTCACGCACTCGTTCTTGATGGTGCCGACGAGCGACTGCAGCGCATCGACCACGTGCGGGCGAATGTCTCCGCCAATGAGCACGAGCATGATGTCGTCGCCCACGGTAAGCTCGCCGCTCGCCAGCCACACGCGCACATAGCCGATACCCGGCATCGTGCGCGTCGCCTCGATAGCGGCCTGCACCTTTTCGGCATCGAAGCCAAACACCATGCCGCCCACCTTGTGGCCTGGCGCCACGCCATCGGTCTCGACTCCGCGCACTTCGGCCTTGGGCGTCGCGCGCACCACGCCGTTGTGTGTCAGGTACATCCCACAATCAGCCGCCGAAACATCGGCCTTGGCTTCGCGCAGCCAAGCATCAACCGAAGGCATCGATTTGCCGTTCTCAAGCATCATTTCTCCTTTTGATTTCCAGGGTAGTCTTTTTGGGACGGGGCCCGGACACTTTATTCCTCGACCGGCGTGAGCACCATGACGGCGCGCGTATTGCTAAATGACAGCGAACGGCAGGTCACAAGCGTTACGACCTTGGTTGCCGAAGCGGCACGATCGGTGGCATCGCTCGCCACGGCAGAGGCACCGTCGAGCATCTCGGACAGATAATTCTTCAGTCCGTCATCGCCCTCAAAGTTGGGCGTGCGCGCCTTGGCATACGTGTCCTCGACCACCTTGGTCGCCAGCGGACGCAGCTTATACGTTGCATCGCGCGTGATGTAATACACGTACTCGATGCTATCGAACGTCGCTTGGTCGGTGGTGTCCGAAATCACGTTGAACATCGACCCATCGTTCATATGGTGGCCGTAGATCGTGGTCTGCTGATCCACCATGCCCGGCGCGGTGTCGTCGCTATCCAAGAAGATGGCACCGGACGCGTTAGCCGTACCGTCAAACAGCGTGTTGAGGTATTTGGAGTTGTTGTTGGTCTGCACGACGGGATAGTTGATGTTGGTGCCGGGCGCATAAATCCAACCCACAACCTCGGGATTCGTCTGGGCAAGTGCATCAAAGTCGATAATCGGCACGCCGCTGGCGTCCTTGTCGCTCACATATTGTTTTTCGATCTTTTGATACGACTCGCTCGCCTGCTTGTAGCCAATCTGGGCGTTGATAAAGATGGCGGCAGCAGCAACGATTAGGCCGATGCCAATAATGATGAGCAAGATGGGGATAACGGAGCGGCGCTTTTTGCGCGGCGGCTCGGTATAGCTCGACGGAGCAGCGCCCGACTGTTTCGTAGAACGCGATTCTTTCTTGGCCGTATCATACGACGAAGGGCGATATGCAGCCGGCGTATCCTGGCGATGATGGGACATCGGCGTTACGGGACGCGGCGCGCGCGGCTGCTGAGGAGAGGATGTCCGACCCTGCTGTGCCGCATGGGCAGCACCCGGCTTCGACGGATCGGGAATCTGAGAAGCCTTGAATCGTTTTCCCTGATAGTCGGACATGGCTCTCCTTATACTGCGGTGAAACGGCGGAACGCCTAGGCGTCGGCCATCTCCTGCTTCATCTTCTCGATAACCTTGCGGTACTCGGGGTCGCAAGCGCCCAGAATCTGCGTGGCGTAGATGGCGGCGTTCTTGGCGCCGTTGATGGCAACGCAGGCCACGGGCACGCCCGAAGGCATCTGCACCATCGACAGCAGCGAATCCATGCCGCCCAGATCACTCGTCTTCATAGGCACGCCGATGACCGGCAGCGGCGTAAAGGCAGCCACGACACCACCCAGGTGAGCGGCCTTGCCGGCGGCGGCGATAATCACTTTGATACCGCGATCGGCAGCAGTCGAGGCCCACTCGTGGACCTTCGCCGGCGTGCGGTGTGCGCTCGCAATGACGAGCTCATAGGGCACACCAAGCGCCTCGAGCTCGGCGGTGCAGCCTTCCATAACGCCCAGATCGGACTTGGAGCCCATGATAATCCCGACAACCGGCTTTTGATCTGCCATAAACAAAGACCTCCTGTTGAGAGCGGTGACGCGGCCAATCCGCGACCCTTAACTACTGAGAGTAGTATAGCTGCTCCCGTCCCTGCGGTCCCCGGGTGCCCCGCGGCGGTCTGGTGTTTTCATCTTCACTCCGGTTGCTTCGCAAAGTCGTTCAGATGAAAACACCAGACCGCCGCGGGGCACCCTCGACCTACCGGGAATTGCCATGACGTACGTTGGCTGAAATATTAACGTGGGATACGCCGTTCGAACGAACGGCGTATCCCACACTCACTTTTTATTCAGCCCTAGTCATCGCTCAAAGCCCCTTCGGCAGCACACGGTGCTACCGAGTCACCGCAGGCCGGGGCGGGAGGCGGTCCTTTCTCTCGGAAAACTTCGCGAAGCCCAGTTTCCGAGAGAAAGTGTCCGGCTGCCGCCCCGGCCGGCCAGGTCAACTACACCGTGTGCTGCGGCAGGTCCTGCAGGGCGATGACGTCCATGCCCATGTCGTTGGCGCTGCCGTGACCCTGCTGGTCCTCGCGCACGGCCTCGATGGCGCTCACGTATGTGTTGGCCGCAGACATCGCGGTCACGCAGGTCACGCCGCGGCGCACCGCCTCGGTACGCAACAGATAGCCGTCGCCACGAGAACCCGGGCCATACGGCGTATTGACGATCACCGCAATCTTGCCGTCGGCGATCAGGTCGCCGATGTTGGGACGCTCGCCATCGTGCGGGCCGCTAATCTTCTCCACGACCTCACACGTCACGTTGCCGCCGCGCAGCACGCGCGCCGTACCCTCGGTGGAGCAGATATCAAAGCCCAGGTAGCGAAGGATACGCGCGACCGAAAGGATATGACGCTTGTCGCGGTCGCACACGCTAATGAACACCTTACCGGCGCTCGGGTCGGGCAGCTTGTAATCAATCGCCAGCTGCGTCTTGGCGTATGCCTCGGGATAGCTCTTGGCGATACCCATGACCTCGCCCGTCGACTTCATCTCGGGCCCCAGGATAACGTCAGCGCCCGGGAAACGACCCCAGGGCATAACGGCTTCCTTCATGCAGAACCAGTCCAGCTGGCGCTCGTCGCTCGGCAGGCCCAGGCTCGCGATGGAATCGCCCGCCATGATACGCGCCGCGCACTTGGCGAGCGGCACGCCGGTGGCCTTGGAGATAAACGGCACGGTGCGGCTGGCACGCGGGTTGGCCTCGATCACGTAGACGGTCTCGCCCTTGACGGCGTACTGCACGTTGACCAGGCCGCGTACGCCCAGCGCCATCGCGATGCGGCGCGTGGTCTCGCGAAGCTTTGCCTGCAGGCTCTCGCTAAAGCTGAACGGCGGGATGCAGGTCGCGGAGTCGCCAGAGTGGATACCGGCCTCCTCGATATGCTCCAGGATACCGCCGATGTAGACCTCCTCGCCGTCGCACAGGGCGTCGACATCGGACTCGATCGCACCCTCCAGGAAGCGGTCCAGGTACACCGGGTAGTCGGGGCTAATGCGCGCAGCCTCGGCCATGTAATCGCGCAGGTGCTCGGCATCGTAGGCGATCATCATGCCGCGGCCGCCCAGCACGTAGCTCGGACGTACCAGCAGCGGGTAGCCAATGTGTGCGGCAACGGCCTCGGCCTCCTCAAACGAGGTGGCCTGACCCGCCGGCGGGTACATGATGCCCAGCTTGTCGAGCAGGGCGGCAAAGCGCTCGCGGTCCTCGGCAAAGTCGATGGCATCGGGCTTGGTGCCCATGATGTTGACGCCACTCTCCTCGAGCATGCGCGCCAGCTTAAGCGGGGTCTGGCCGCCAAGCGTCACCACGACGCCGTCGGGGCGCTCAACATCGATAACGTCCATGACGTCCTCGTAGGTGAGCGGCTCAAAGTACAGGCGGTCTGACGTGTCGTAGTCGGTCGAGACGGTCTCTGGGTTGCAGTTGACCATGATGGTCTCGAAGCCGCGGGCCGCCAGCGCGTAGCTCGCGTGCACGCAGCAGTAATCGAACTCGATACCCTGGCCAATGCGGTTGGGGCCGGCGCCCAGGATCATCGCCTTGGGCTTGGGCGCCGGCGTGGTCTCGTCGGGAGCTACGCACTTCTTGGCATCCGGGCTCGTGCGGTAGATGTTCTCGTACGTCTTGTAGTGGTACTCCGTGGCGCTCGAGAACTCCGCAGCGCAGGTATCGACCGTCTTCATGCTGGGAACCACGCCAAGGCCCTTGCGATAGGCGCGCACAAAGCGCTCGTCCGAGCCGGTCAGCGCGGCGATCTCGGCGTCGCTCGTACCGTACTGCTTGAGCAGACGCATCGCGTCGGCGTCGATATCCTCCACACGCAGGCCGCGAATGCTCTCCTGGACCTGCACCATGTCGTTGATGCGGTTGAGGTACCACGGATCGATGCCGCAGATGGCATGGATGCGGGTGATGTCCCAGCCACGGCGCAGGGCCTCGACCACAAAGAAGATGCGGTGCTCGGTCGGGGTTGCCACGGCCTGAGCGAGCTCGTCGTCGCCCAGCTTGTCGGCACCCTCCTTGCCACCGGCGCAAATGCCCTGGTGGCCGTCCTCCAGCGAGCGCATAGCCTTGCCAAAGGCCTCCTCAAAGGTGCGGCCGATCGCCATGATCTCGCCCACGGCCTTCATGCGCGTGGTGAGCGTGGGGTCGGTACCCTTGAACTTCTCGAAGGCAAAGCGCGGCACCTTGACCACACAGTAGTCGATTGTGGGCTCAAAGCAGGCGGGCGTTGCCTTGGTGATGTCGTTGACGATCTCGTCGAGCGTGTAGCCCACTGCCAGGCGCGCGGCGGCCTTGGCAATGGGGAAACCCGTGGCCTTGGAGGCCAGCGCGGACGAACGGCTCACGCGCGGGTTCATCTCGATGACGATCAGGCGGCCGGTCTGGGGGTTCACGGCAAACTGCACGTTGGAGCCGCCGGTCTCGACGCCGATCTTCTCCAAGATGGCGAGCGAGGCGACACGCATGCGCTGATACTCCAGGTCGGAAAGGGTCTGCGCCGGCGCCACGGTGATGGAGTCGCCGGTATGCACGCCCATGGGGTCGAGGTTCTCGATGGAGCACACGATGATGCCGTTGCCGGCGTGGTCACGCATGACCTCCATCTCGTACTCTTTCCAGCCCTCGATGGACTCCTCGACCAGCACCTCATGGGCGGGCGAGAGCTCCAGGCCCTGGCTCACGATGGAGACGAGCTCCTCGTGGGTGTGAGCGATGCCGCCGCCGGCGCCGCCGAGGGTAAAGCTCGGGCGCAGTACGCAGGGATAGCCCACGCGCTCGGCGATGGCCTCGGCGTCGGCCACGCTGTAGGCATAGCCCGAGCGCGCGACCTCCAGGCCAATCTCGGCCATGGCCTCGTTAAAGAGCTTGCGGTCCTCGCCGCGCTCGATGGCGGCCAGGTCGCAGCCGATCATCTCGACGCCGTACTTGTCGAGCGTACCGTCTTTCGCCAGCTCGACGGCGGCGTTCAGACCGGTCTGGCCGCCCAGCGTGGGCAGCAGCGCGTCCGGGCGCTCTTTCTTGATCACGCGCTCGATAAACTCGGCGGTAATGGGCTCAACATAGGTGCGGTCGGCAAGACCCGGGTCGGTCATGATGGTCGCCGGGTTGGAGTTGACCAGGATGACCTCAAAGCCATCCTCCTTGAGCACCTTGCAGGCCTGGGCGCCGGAGTAGTCGAACTCGCAGGCCTGGCCAATGACGATGGGGCCCGAGCCAATGACGAGGATGCGCTTGATGTCAGTACGTTTCGGCATGTTTAAAACCTCCTAGAGAGGCTGACTGAATGTTTTGGAAAAGTCAGCGAGGGTGCAGCTGGTGCATCAGGTTGCCGTGATGCGAGGGCGCGCTGGGCTTATGCCCGCGCGTCCGAAGCAGAACGGCAAGATGATGTGCCAGATGCGGCCGCAGCGTCGACCGGTCCGCCGTTCGGTAGAACGGCGGAACCATCGTCGGCAAAGTTCCAGCCGGCAAGGCGGTCCTTCGCGGTATCGATGTCCAGGTAGTTCTCCTCGCCGTCCATGAGTCGCGTAAAGGCGGTAAAGAGATAGTGGGCATCGGTGGGGCCGGGCGAAGCCTCGGGGTGGTACTGGACCGAGAAGCACGGGGCGTCGAGCAGCTGGATGCCCTCGGCGGTGCCGTCGTTGAGGTTCACATGCGTCAGGCGAATGCGACCGAAACACTCGTTCATCACGACCGGCGCGATTCCGCGGCGCACCCAGGCGCGCAGATCTCCATCGGCCGCATGCTCGGTCTCGCCGCCCGAAAGCTCGGGGACAAGCTTGCCCAGGCTGGGGAACAGCAGGCCAAAGCCATGGTTTTGCGCGGTAATCTCCACGCGACGGCTTACCAGGTTCATGACCGGCTGGTTGCCACCGCGGTGACCGAATTTGAGCTTTTCCATCTGGGCGCCGCAGGCCAGGCTGATCATCTGGTGACCAAGGCAGATGCCAAAAACCGGCACCTTGCCGATCAGCTGCTGCACCTGCTCGTAGGTCTCCACCACGGCATCGGGGTCGCCGGGGCCGTTGGACAAAAAGACGCCATCGGGATTCATGTCGAGCACCTCACTCGCGGGCGTGTCCCACGGCACGACGGTGAGGTCGCAGCCGGCACGGACCAGGCCCTCCAGGATGCCGCGCTTCACGCCGCAGTCGTAGGCGACCACTTTGTGGCGGGCAGGAGCGGCAGGGGCAAGCGCAAAGTCATGCGTAGCGGGCAGGTCGGCGGCCACAAACTCGTGAGGTACGGGGCAACTTACGGTCTTGACCAGGTTCTCGCCTACCAGCGTGGGCGCAGCGGCCAGACGCTCGACAAGCTCGTCGACGTCGAAGATCTCGGTCGAGATAATGCCCATCTTGGAACCGTTGTCGCGCAGATGGCGCACGAGAGCGCGGGTGTCGACGCCCTCGATAGCGACGATGCCGTGTGCACGCAGGTACTCCGGCACACTGACGGCCGAGCGCCAGTTAGAAGGCGTGGCGCACATGTCGTGGACGACCATGCCGCGCATGGCGGGAGCGCTCGCGGGGCGAGCGGTATCGCCGGGGAAGGCCGACTGGACGTCGGCCTCGTCAATGCCGTAATTGCCGATCTGCGGATAGGTCATGGTTACGATTTGACCGGCATAGCTCGGGTCGGTCATGACCTCAAAGTAGCCCTCGAGCGACGTGTTAAAGCAGACCTCGCCGGTCGCGGTACCCTCGGCACCGCATGCACGGCCATAAAAAATAGTCCCATCCTCAAGATACAGGATGCAGGGACCGCAGGTGCCCTTGCTGGTTTTAGCCAGCATACGCTGACACAGCTCGCTGGGCGCGATGGTGCGGGCGGCAGCGCCCGCAATATGGTTGTTCGCCATAGTTCTCCTTCCCGGTCTCACAGGACCGGCTTAAAGGTGTGTAGTTAGGCCTCGCGGTATTCTAACCGCAAGCATCGCCCATGGCATTAATTACATAGAATTGTTTACAAAATGATAATTATGACTTCCTGTGCATAATGATTTTTCTGGGACGGGAATTAAAAATCATTCTGAAAGCAGGGCTTTGTCGCCAACTGCATACATGACAGAATGATTTTTTGATCCCCGTCCCAGAAAAATCATCCCGCGTGGGCTTGCGGCTCACGCGGGATGACATCGTTCTATGTGGCTGCGGACTACTTTTTCTTGTCCTGTTCCAGCAGTTCGGACGGTGTGCGATCGGGCTTGCCGCCGCGGAAAATCTCGCGGCCATGCAGACGATGCTCCAGGTCACGCTCGGTCTTTTCCTCGTCAATCTTGGTCTGGCTCACCACCGGATCCTCAATCAACGACGACACCGAGTTCACCTGCTTCTGAATGCGCTCGGCGATGGTGTCATCCATACTCACGATGCCCATCTTCCAGTCGATACTCGTGGCGTTGGATGAGCTCTTGGTCCACACGAACGTCAAAATGGCGCTCTGGTGGCCCAGCGCGGGGAACATGCCAAAGAAGGAATCGTGCTGAATGTTGCTATCCTCGTCGATATAGGCGTGAACGTTATACACCACGCGGTCGATCTTGTCGTTGAGCAGCGCGTTGGTCGCAAGCGCCGCGGCCTGGATCTGCCCGTTGGACAGCAGCTCGAGCTCGTTGGCAGACGATGTGTCCAACACCGTCACCTCGACCGTGCCCGTACGCTCATCGGCTTCATCGACGGTAAAGTCGAGCGGGAACTGCGTAAAGCCGTTGCCCCACTCGAGTCCACCCTTGAGTGCTGTAGAAACGGTATCAACCGAAACGCTCTCGGACAGGTTGGCGGTATTCAGACGGCGCATCACGCCGTAGCCGATCTGCATGCCCACGATCAGCACCAAAATACCGATGACCACGGCCATCGCGGTCTTCGTAATGGTATGGCTCACCTGCGAGCCAGAAGGATCGTCCTCGGACAGCGGGTCGATATGTTTTGCCTGGCTCGCGCGGTCCTCGCTGCGCAGCTGCGCTAGCGCCGCTTTGTCACCGCGCTTGGCCGCAGCCTCCTTCTCACGCATGCGCTCGGTACGCTTTTTGGCAAGCGTAGGATCCAAGACGCCGGATGCATCGATTTCGGAGAATAACTCCGTCACTTCTTCCGGAGTCAAAGGGTTCTTGTCAGCCATAAACTTCCTGTCATATCAATCAGTCGAGCTCGTGCGCACGCGCACCTTCGAACTGCATTCGATAGTAACGGGCATAGGTGCCGCCACGGGCGAGAAGCTCCTCGTGCGTGCCACGCTCCACAACGCGACCATGCTCAACGGTCGCAATCTCATCGGCATGCTTAATGGTCGAAAGACGGTGGGCGATGATAATCGTGGTGCGGCCGCGTGCCAGCTCTTCGAGCGACTCCTGCACCGCCTCCTCGCTCTCGTTATCCAAAGCACTCGTCGCCTCGTCCAAGATCAGGATCTTGGGGTTCTTGAGAAACACGCGCGCGATGGCAACGCGCTGCTTCTGTCCGCCCGAAAGACGGCTGCCGCGCTCGCCCACCACGGTGTCGTAGCCCTGTGGAAGCGATTCGATAAAGGTATCGATATTGGCGCGACGGGCGGCGTCGGCGATCTCTTCCGCCGTAGCGCTCGGCTTGCCGTAGGCGATGTTCTCGCCAATCGTACCGTCAAACAGATAGACATCCTGCTGCACCAGGCCGATGGCGCGACGCAGGCTCTGCTGCGTTACATCACGCACGTCCTGGCCGTCGATGCTAATGGATCCGGTGGCCACGTCATAAAAGCGCGGCAGCAGCGAACAGGTCGTGGACTTGCCGCCGCCCGAAGGGCCAACCAAAGCGATGGTCTGCCCGGGCTTGATAGACAGGTCCATGTGGTCGATAACAGGACGCTCGTCGGCATCGCCCTCGCCCAGCTCGACATCCTCGTAGTTAAAGCACACGTCGTGATACTCCACGGCGCCGGCAGTCACCTGCAGATCCGTAGCGCCCGGCTTGTCCTGGATATCCGGCGCCGTCGAGAGCACCTCGTCCATACGCTTAAAGCCGGCGATAGCCTTCTGATACGTTTCGGCCGAATTGACGAGCGTCTCAAGCGGCGTGCAGAACAGCGAAATATAGAGTGCGAAGGTCGCCATATCGACCGCCTGCAGCTGCCCCTGGGCGACCAGCCATCCGCCCAGCAGCACTACGATCACATAGAGCACACCCGAGAGCAGGCCATACGTCGCGGTATAGACGCCCATGGCGTGATACATGTTCTCCTTGGACAAAAGGTAGCGGTCGTTAGAGGCACGGAACTTGGCACGCTCGGTCTCCTCGTTGGCAAAGCTCTTGACTACGCGCATGCCCGCAAGCGAATCCTGCAGCTGCGCATTGATGCCGCTGATCTTTTTGCGGTTGTCGCTAAAAACCTCGCGCATGCGCACGTTCTGCCAAAACATGATGACCGCAAACGCCGCCGTCACCACGGCCATGGCGAGCGCCAGCACCGGGGCGATGGTAAAGAGGATCGCAAACGAGCCAATAATCTCGATGCCGCAGATGATGATCCACTCGGGCACGTGGTGCGCCGCCTCGCAGATATCGAACAGATCGTTGACCACGCGGCTCATCATGTCGCCCGAACTGTTGCGGTCGAAGTACGCAAAGTTAAAGCGCTCGTACTGGTCAAACAGGTCCTCGCGCATCTTGGACTCCATGCGCGCACCCATCACGTGGCCCCAATAGCTCACAAAGTAGCGGCAGGCGCAGCGAACGGCATACATCAGCACCAGCCCCACCGCGATCATACCGAGCGCCTGCATAATGGCAGCCTGGCCCTGGGTAAACAGCCCACCGGTCAAATTGCGCAGAATAATGGGGAACGCCAGGTCAATGGCGGCAAGCACCAGAGCACAAACAGTATCAGCAACAAAAAGCCCCATCTGGGGCTTGTAATACGAAAGAAACCTCTTCAGCATGTAATCCTCAAAGAAATATCAGCAACGTAAGGCCCTGGGACAAAGCAATCAGTAGTACTTGTCCCAGGGCTACCCCACTCGTTAAAGCTCCGTGCCCCCAAGGCGGTGCGCGATGCTGTCGCAGGCAAGCGCGCCTACGACGGTCTTGGCGTCTTCGATCTTGCCGTCGAGTACGGCGTCGATCAGCTCGTGCAGCGGCACCAGGTCCACGTTGACAAACTCGTCATCATCGGGGTTGGGCGCATCAAACTCGAGCTTGGTAGCCAAGTAGATGTGGATAATCTCATCGCAAAAACCGCAGGACGTGGCAATCGACGTCAAAAAGCGAATACGACCAGCCCTAAAGCCCGTCTCCTCGTGCAGTTCGCGATTGGCGCAATCGAGCGGGTCCTCGCCTGGATCGAGCTTGCCGGCGGGAATCTCGACCGTCACGCGGTCGATGGCGGTGCGGTACTGACGCACCAGTACGATCTTGCCGCTCTCGGTCAGTGCCACAACGGCCGCCGCACCCGGATGGCGAACGATATCGCGGGCGCTGCGGTGGCCGTTGGGCAACTCAACCTCAAGACGGTGGACGTCGAGGATCTTGCCCTTCCAGGCGCACTCCTCCGAAAGAATCTTCTCGTGCAGCTCGGCATCGTGCGGGTCGTCGTCGCCCAGCACCAGTGCCGGCTCGTCAGCGACCTCGCCACCAGGCTCGCCCTCGGCATGCCCATACATGCGGCCGTCCTCTTCGACAATCTGCGCGTCCACGAGCTCTTCGTTCTTCTCGTCCATCCGTCTCATTCCTCTCGGATTTTAGGCATCCCAGGCGTCGCGGCCGCGCAGCGCGCGCAGGCCGATGTCGTGACGCAGGGTCTTGCCCTCAAAATCAATCTTCTCGCAGGCCTCGTAGGCAAGGTTGCGAGCGCTCTCGAACGTGTCGCCCAGAGCGGTCACGGCAAGCACACGACCGCCGTTGGTCACGAGCTGACCGTCCACCACGGCGGTGCCCGCGTGGTACACGGTCACGTTCTCCATGGCCTCGGCATCGGCAATACCGGTGATGACCTTGCCCTTCTCGTAGCTGCCGGGGTAGCCCGCGCTCGTCAGGACAACGGCCACGGCCCACTCGTCGCGCCAGTCGAGTTCAATCTGGTCGAGCTCGCAGTTGGCACAAGCCAACATGACCTCGACCAGGTCGTTCTTAAGGCGCGGCAGCACGACCTGCGTCTCGGGGTCGCCAAAGCGGGCATTGAACTCCAGCACCTTGGGGCCGGCAGGCGTGAGCATAAAGCCGCCGTACAGGCAGCCGCGGTAGTCGATACCCTCAGCAGCGAGCTCGGCCACGGTCTGCTCCATGACCTTCACCATGGTGGCGTGCTCCTCGTCAGTCACGATGGGCACCGGGCTGTAGACGCCCATGCCGCCGGTGTTGGGGCCCTTGTCGCCCTCGAGCGCACGCTTGTGGTCCTGAGAGGTGGCCATGGGGCGCACGGTCGTGCCGTCGGTAAAGGCCAGCAGCGAGCACTCGGGACCAACGAGCATCTCCTCGATAACCACGGTGTTGCCGGCATCGCCAAAGGTGCCGCCAAAGCACTCGCGCACGGCCTCCTCGGCCTGCGCAAGCTCGGTTGCCACGATAACGCCTTTGCCCGCGGCAAGGCCGTCGGCCTTGACGACCAGCGGAGCGCCCTGCTCACGCACATAGGCAAGAGCCGAAGCCTCGTCGGTAAACGAGCCGTAGGCCGCCGTCGGGATACCAGCGCGCTCCATGAGCTGCTTGGAGAACAGCTTGGAGCCCTCCATCTGGGCGCCCTCGGCACCCGGGCCAAAGCAGGGAATACCCGCCGCGCGCACGGCGTCGGCCACGCCCGCCACGAGCGGAGCCTCGGGGCCAATCACCACGAGTCCGCATCCGTGGCTCTGCGCAAACGCCGCCACGGCCGCAGGATCGCAGTCGTCGAGAACAACGTTCTCGCCGCAGCTCGCGGTGCCGCCGTTACCCGGCGCGATGTAGAGCTTGCCGGCGCGCGGTGATGCTGCGAGCTTAGCTGCCAAAGCATGCTCGCGGCCGCCGCTGCCCAACAACAGGATGTCGATGGTTTGAGTGTCCGCCTTCAAGGGTGCCTCCTCTATGGATGAATGGCCCGCTCCGCGCGAGCCCTTTGCAAGCAAATATACCCCTCGGCCGCCCGTCCGGGCTGCAAAGGGGTATATCGCAATAACCAAATAGTCCCGATTACTTCCAGAATCGGTTGATGATCTGCTCGCGACCGGCGCCAACGCCAATGAACGTCACGCGGGTGTGTGCCAGATCCTCGATAAACGCCACGTAGTCCTGAGCCTCCTGCGGCAGCTCCTCAAAGCTGCGGCAGCCGGTGATATCGCACTTCCAGCCAGGAAGCTCCTCGTAGATGGGCTTGGCATGCTCAAAGCGCACCTGGTGCTCGGGCACGCTCGTGTAACGCTCGCCATCGACGTCATAGGCAACGCACACCTTAATGGTGTCGAAGGCCGAAAGCACGTCGAGCTTGGTCATGGCGATGTCGGTGAGGCCGTTGACGCGCGAGGCATAGTTGGCGATAGGGCCGTCAAACCAGCCGCAACGACGACGGCGACCAGTGGTCACGCCGTACTCATAGCCCTCCTCGGTCAGCGTGTGGCCAGCCTCGGACTCATAGGAAAGCTCGGTGGGCATGGGGCCCGAACCGACGCGGGTGATATAGGCCTTCATGACGCCCAGCACGCGGTTGACGTTCTTCATACCGACGCCGGAGCCGGTGATGGCGCCGCCGGCGGTGCAGTTGGAAGACGTCACGTACGGATAGGTGCCGTGGTCGATGTCGAGCAGCGTCGCCTGGGCGCCCTCAAACAGCAGGTCCTTGCCCTCATCGATCATGTTGTTGAGCAGCAGACTCGTCTCGGTGATGTAGGGACGCAGGCGCTCGGCCATCGGCAGGTACTCGTCGCAAATCTGGTCCACGGTGTAGGTGGGCAGGTTGTAGATGAGCTCGAGCTCGGGGTTCACGCGGGCGAGAGCGGTCTCCAGTTTGTCGCGGAACAGCGCCTCGTCCAGCATGTCCTGCATGCGCAGGCCAATGCG
>CALINZ010000167.1 GCA_938045085.1 uncultured Collinsella sp.
TCAAGCCCGGCGACTACGAGCTCACCGTCGATGAACCGCCCGTCGCCACCGACGGCACGCGCTTCCGTGCCTCAAAGCGCATGGTCCCCGTGAACTTTAACTCACAGGCGCCCGACACGGTCGACACCACACCGCAGGGCGGGTTCGACCTTTACGTGGATACTCAGTAGGCGCTCCCGCTCATTCCGCTATGGCTACTCAATAATCGCCTGCCGTCCCGTCCCGCCGCCAAGAGTGGGACAATAGCCCTTGACACTATTGTTTACTTTTGGAGGAAGTAGCATGTCTACCGTCACTACCATCAAGCGCGGCGGCCTCACCGCGGCCATCGATTCCATGGGCGCCCAGCTCACGAGCCTTGCCCTCAACGGCAACGAGTATCTGTGGCAGGGCGACCCCGCCTTTTGGGGCAAGCATGCGCCCATCCTGTTCCCCATTGTGGGCTCGCTGCGCAACAACACGGCGACGTCTGCGGCTGGCACCTGCGAGATGCCGCGCCACGGCCTCGCGCGCATCGTCGAGCACAAGCTGGTCGAGGTTTCGGAGGACGGCTCCTCGGTAACGTACGAGATCACCGACACGCTCGAGTCGCTCAAGGCCTTTCCGTTCCACTTTAAGCTCAACATGACCTATGCCCTGACTGGTGACGCCACACTTACCCAGACCTTTGCCGTCACCAATACCGGCGACGTGGACCTGCCGTTCTCGGTGGGCGGCCACCCCGCATTTAACGTACCTGCTCCCGGTGCCGAGGACGAGGCGTTCGAGGATTACGAGCTGGCATTTACCGAGGCTTGGACCAACGAGGCCCCCATCATCACGCCCGATGGCCTCATGACGTTCGAGGGTAGCTACAAGGCTCCCGATAACTCGGACGTGCTGCCCATCACGCACCGCAGCTTCGATAACGACGCCATCATGTTCACCGATACCCCGGGCTCCACGCTCACGCTGCGCGGCCGCAAGTCGGGCCACGGCGTCAAGATCGACTTTGAGGGCTTTAAGTACATCGGCGTGTGGTCTGCCGCCAACGACGCCCCGTTTGTGGCGCTCGAGCCTTGGACCGGTCACACCACCATGTCCACCGAGGACGACGTCTTTGAGCACAAGGTCAACACCATCACCTTGGCCCCCGGCGCTACCGATAAACGCAGCTTTAGCGTCACCTTGCTCTAGAGGTTCCGCCGCTCGGTCGATGCTGCGTGCCGTCCAGAGCGATAATTTGTCATTCAAAAGGCAAGGCATAGACCTTCTGGTCATGCCTTGTCTTTTTCATGCCACTTGTTCGCTCTGGACGTCGCTCGCCGGCATTGCCAAAACATCGGCGTCCCCAATGATTACCGTGTGTCTATTAACTTTTCGAGCTTGTGCTGCGCTGCTGGTCGCTGGCGTATATCCTGTTAAGTCGTCAGCATACGATTCAACAGGGAAGGCAGATTATGCATTCTCCCCAACAGCGCGATGCGCAGCGCCAGCCGGTATGCAGCCGTCGCATCTTTTTGGGTAGCGCTCTCGCTGCGAGCGCTTCCGCCGTCGCCGGCGCGCTTGCCGGCTGTCAGCGCCCGTCAACGCTCAAGGTGGTTCAGCCCACGACGGGCGGCGGTCGCGACGACCTGTCCGATTCCGTGATCGGCAAGGATAAGATCCGCATTGGCATGGAGGCGGCCTACGCCCCATACAACTGGCAGGTCTCCGAAGCCAGCGAGTACACCATCCCCATCGACAACGTGCAGGGCGCCTATGCCGACGGCTACGACGTGCAGATCGCCAAGATCGTCTGCAAGGCCCTCGGTGGCGAGCCCGTCGCCGTCAAGCAGAGCTTCTCGGGCCTTATCGATTCGCTCAACAACGGCCAGATCGACCTCATCATTGCCGGCATGAGCGCCACGCCCGAGCGCGAGGAGTCCGTCGGCTTTTCCGATCCGTACTTCATTGGCTACTTTGGCCTGTTCGTAAAAGAGGGCTCGCCCTACCAAAATGCGACCAAGCTCAGCGACTTTAGCGGCGCTACGGTCCTCGGCCAAAAGGACACCATGCTCGATACTGTCATCGACGAAATCCCGGGCGTTGTGCACAAAAACCCGGTCGATTCGGTTCCCACGGTATTTTCGAACCTGTTGCAGGGCACGTGCGATGCCGTGACCTACAACACCGAGAACGAGAAGGGCTATATGGCCCAAAACCCGGGCATCGTGCCGATTCAATTTGCCGAGGGCGAGGGCTTTAAGCAGGAGGTCACGGCAAACGTCGGCTGCCGCAAGGGCTCGGACAAGCTGCTTAAGCTCATCGATAAGACGCTCAAGGGTATCAGCCAGGAGGAGCGCGACCAGATGTGGGACGCGTGCCTCGATCGTCAGCCGGCATAGGGAGGCAGCATGAAAACCATCAATCGTCTGGCCTCCTTTATCAAGGCCGACCATCGCTATGTATATCTGGGCACGAGCGTTATCGCGGCGCTCGGTCTGGCGTTTAGCCAGCGCAACCCCACGCCGTTGAGCTTCTTGGCGCCTACGGGCGTCTTCCAGGATTGCCTCTGGGCAATCCTTTGGGCCTGGCTCGTCGCGTCGGCGGCAGCGCTCATCACCAAGCTCATGCACTGGAACGACTATCGCGAGAAATCTCCGTTTGCTTCCGACCGCTTCCGTCACGGCGCGCGCCTGGGCAGCTATGTCGTCGTTGCCATTGCGGTGATCTTCTTTATCGACCGCTGCGTCATGTCGTTTATCGACCTGGTGCAGGTGAGCATTGTCTCGGATTCCAACCCCAGCGACTTTTTGTCGAGCCTGGTCTACATGACCTACAAGAGCGGCGACTTCTTCATTCGCGGTATCGAGATCACCATCGCGCTTGCCACCTTCGGCACCGTCATCGCATTCTTCCTGGCGCTGCTCTTCGTGTTCCTGCGCATTCAGACCTTCGATCGCGTGGACAACGACCTGGTGCGCTTCTTTAAGAGTATCGGCCGCGGCTTTGCGACCGTCTACTCCACCATCGTACGCGGCACGCCCATGATGGTGCAGGGCCTGCTCATCTACTACGCGGGCTTTACCGTTCTGCGCGGCATGGGCTTCGAGACGGCGCAGGCCAACCAGATCTGGAGCACCTTTACCGCGGGTCTCGTCACCATTTCGCTCAACTCCACCGCCTATATGATGGAGGTCCTGCGCGGCGGCATCGAGTCCATCGACCCCGGCCAGGCTGAGGCGGCGCGCTCGCTTGGTCTGTCGCAATGGCAGGCCATGCGCAAGGTCGTGTTCCCGCAGGGCATTAAAAACGCGATCCCCGCGCTCACCAACGAACTCATCATCAACATCAAGGACTCGTCAGTGCTTTCGGTCATCGGCGTGTTCGACCTCATGTACGCCACCACCACCGTCGCCGGCGTGTACTACCGCCAGATGGAGGTCTACTGCGTGGCGCTCGTGGTCTACCTGATCCTGACGCTCGTGGCGAGCCGCCTGCTCGAGGCCTTTGGCAAAAAGCTCGGCGCCGAGGCTCCGGCCACGCTGCCCAGCTCCAACTAGGCGCAAGACGAGGAGATTCATCATGGCAGATACCGCCACTACCGGCGTTGCGGCCGCGCAAACCAAAGAGCCGCTTATCCGCGTTGAGGGCCTGCGCAAGAGCTTTGGCTCGCTCGAGGTGCTCAAGGGCATCGACCTGGCCGTTAGCCCCGGCGAGGTCGTCACCATCATCGGCGCCTCGGGCTCGGGTAAGTCGACACTGCTGCGTTGTCTTAACCTGCTCGAGACTCCGGACACGGGCCACATCTGGTTCCACGGTCAGGATCTCACGGCCGAGCGCTGCAACATCAACAAGCTGCGCGAGGACATCGGCATGGTGTTCCAGGGCTTCAACCTGTTCAACAACATGGATGTGCTCGACAACTGCACGCTCGCGCCCGTCACGCTCAAAAAGATGAGCAAAGATCAGGCCGAACAGGTCGCGATGGAGCATCTGGCGAGCGTGGGACTCGAAAAATTCGCCCATGCCGCGGTCGGTCGCCTGTCCGGTGGCCAAAAGCAGCGCGTTGCCATCGCCCGCGCCCTGTGCATGAACCCGCAGATCATGCTGTTTGACGAGCCTACCTCCGCGCTCGATCCCGAGATCGTGGGCGAGGTGCTCGACGTTATGCGCAAGCTCGCCGCCGACGGCATGACCATGGTCGTCGTTACCCACGAGATGGCCTTCGCGCGCACCGTGTCCGACCGCGTGGTCTTTATGGACCAGGGCGTGGTGCTCGAGGACGCCGCGCCGGCTGAGCTCTTTGGCAACCCTAAGCACCAGCGCACCCGCGAGTTCCTCTCGCGTTATCTCAACGACAAATAAAGCAAGCGAACGTGGCAAAGGGAGCGCCTCTTTGCCACGCTGTTTTTGGAGGAAGGCATGGCCGAGGTTTGGCGCTTCTTTGCGCACGAGGATGATTTTGCCGATATCGACGAGGTCGGAGCGTGCGAGCGCCTGGGCCGCGTGCTGTCGTTTCCGACGATTTCGAGCATGGATGCCCAGACGGTGGACTGGCAGGCGTTTGCCGACCTGCGCGCCTATATGCAGCAGGCCTGGCCGCGCGTGTTTGCGGCGGGCGAGGTCGAGCTCATCGACCATTCACTGCTCGTGACGCTTGCCGGCACCGACCCCGATCTCAAGCCGGTCATGCTCATGGGCCACATGGACGTGGTCCCCGTGGTGCCGGGCACCGAGACGGACTGGGCGCACGATCCCTTTAGCGGGCACGTGGACGACACCTATATTTGGGGTCGCGGCGCCATCGATATGAAAGACCAGGTTGCGGGCATCCTGGAGGCCGTTGAGTATGCGCTGGCGCACGGCTGGCAACACGAACGAACCCTGCTGCTGGCCTTTGGCCAGGATGAGGAGACCACGCAGTACGGCGCGGGCGCCATTGGTCGCGCGCTCGAGGAGCGTGGCGTTGAGCTTGAGTACCTGATCGACGAGGGCGACTATCGTATCGTTGCGGCTGCCGAGTACGGCGCAGGTGAGGGTTGGCTCATGCATGCCGATCTTGCCGAGAAGGGCTATACCGATATCGTGCTCAAGACGAAGAGCGAAGGCGGGCACTCTTCCAACCCTTACGGTGGCACGTCGCTCGAAGTGCTCAGCCGCGCTATTGCCGCGATTTGCGATATCGAGTGGCCGGCGCGTGTGACCGATCTGCTTGCCGCGCAGCTCGTCGAGCTGGGGCTTTATACCGCAGACGAGATTGCTACCAGCAAGGATGCCATCGTGCGCGACTGTCTCGCCAGCAAAAAGCTGTACCCGCTTGTGACCACCACCTGCGCGCCCACGCAAATCGAAGGCGGCAGTACCGGTGCCAACGTAATGCCGCAGGATATGTGGGCCAATATCAACTTCCGCATGCTCGAGGGTACGAGCGTGGCCGATGTCGTGGCCTGCTGCCGCGAGGCCGTTGCCGCCGCTGGGCTCGCTGGCCGAGTCGAGGTCGAGCTGGGCCCCGGCAGCTCCGAGCCCTCGCCGTCCCCGCGCGTGGGCGGTCCGGGGCTCGAGGCCGTTCGCGCCATTGCCACCCGCTATTTCCGTGATCCCAGGGGGACGGAGGAAAACGGATCGTCTGCGGTGGACCAAGAGCCGATGAGCATCGTGCCCTCGACCGTGATTGGTGCAACCGACGCCGCCAACTACCAGCGCATTTGCCACGAGTGCATCCGCTTCTCCGCCTTTGTGGTCGACGATGACGAATGCGACCGCGGCGTCCACGGCACCAACGAGCGCATCACCCGTCGCGCCTACCTCCAGGGCATCCGCTTCCTCGTCGCTCTACTCCAAACGCTCTAGCCAAAAAGCAAGCTCTTGGTGCAATGGGGTCAGGTTTGTTTGCACCAATCCGTGCGGGTTATATGCAGGTTTGCCTGCGCACGCTATCATATATGGGTTAGACCGCAATTATGTACCCCATACGCGAAGGGATGCGCATGTATCTGAAGATCGACATGTTCTAGCTGGGCTTACCCCCGCAGCGGCGCCCCGCGCCCCATCAATTCTGCCGATTTTCACCTTCACGCATATAAAGGAGTCCGTCATGCGCGACAAGCTCGAAAAGATCATCAAGGCCTACGAGGAGCTCGAGAAGAAGCTTTCCGACCCGGCCGTCGCCTCCGATATCAAGGAGTTCACGCGTCTCAACAAGGAGTACGCGCACCAGTCCGACCTCATCGCCGCCTCGCGCGAGTACATCGGCGCACTCGATGACATCGAGGCCGCCAAGGAAATGCTGCACGATACCACCGATGCCGATGAGAAGGAGATGCTCCAGATGGACATCTCCGAAAACGAGGCCAAGCTCCCCCAACTCGAGGAAGACATCAAGTACATGCTCATCCCGAGCGACCCCAACGACGACAAGAACACCATCGTCGAGATCCGCTCCGCTGCCGGTGGCGACGAGGCGGCCATCTTCGCCGGCGACCTGTACAAGATGTATCAGCGCTTTTGCGAGTCGCGCGGCTGGAAGACCACCGTGCTCGATTCCAGCCCCAGCGAGGCCGGCGGCTTTAAGTCCATTGAGTTCAAGGTCGAGGGCGACCGCGTCTACTCCGTTATGAAGTACGAGTCCGGCGTGCACCGTGTCCAGCGCGTCCCCAAGACCGAGTCCCAGGGCCGCATCCAGACTTCAACGGCTACCGTCGCCGTGCTTCCCGAGGCCGAGGAAATCGACGTCCAGATCAACCAGTCCGACCTGCGCATCGACACCTACTGCGCCTCCGGCCCTGGCGGTCAGTGCGTTAACACCACCTACTCCGCCGTGCGCATCACCCACCTGCCCACCAACACCGTGGTGCAGTCGCAGGAGCAGCGTTCCCAGATCCAGAACCGCGAGGTCTGCATGCAGATGCTGCGCGCCCGTCTGTACGAGATGGAACTCGAGAAGCAGCAGGCCGAGCTCGGTGCCGAGCGCCAGAGCCAGATCGGCCACGGCAACCGTTCCGAGAAGATCCGTACTTACAACCAGCCCCAGGACCGCGTGACCGATCACCGTATCGGCTTCAACTCCACTTATAACGGCGTCCTTCTGGGCGATCAGCTCGGCACTGTCATCGAGGCGCTTGCCGCCGCCGAGCGAGCCGAGAAGCTGGCGCAGGCCGTTTAAGTTACGGCGTTTTACCAAACGCCGTAACTGCTCGACGCTGCGCGCCGCCCAGAGCGACAATTTGTCATTCAAAAGGCAAGGCATGACCAGAAGGTCTATGCC
>CALINZ010000168.1 GCA_938045085.1 uncultured Collinsella sp.
TATCCTCGCAGCACTGGTGCGTGGCGCCGTCCTCGCCCACCGAGATACCGGCGTGCGTGGCACCGATCTTAACGTTGAGGTGCGGGTAGCCGATGGAGTTGCGGACCTGCTCAAAGGCGCGGCCGGCGGCAAACATGGCAAAGCTGCTCGCGAAGGCGACGCGACCGGTGGTCGCGATACCGGCGGCGACACCCATCAGGTTGCTTTCGGCGATGCCCACATCGAAGAAGCGGTCGGGGCAAGCGGCCTTAAACTTACCGGTCTGCGTGGCGGCGGCCAGGTCGGCGTCGAGGACCACAAAGTCATCGTGCTCGCTGGCGAGCTCGACGAGGGCCTCGCCGTAGCTTACGCGCGTGGCGATTTTCTTGACGTCTGCCATCCTAGAGCTCCTCTCCGGCGGCCGTGAGCTCTGCCATGGCCTGCTCAAACTGTTCATCGTTGGGGGCCTTACCGTGCCAACCCACCTGGTTCTCCATAAAGGAAACGCCCTTGCCCTTCATGGTCTCGGCGATAATGGCAGTCGGATGGCCCTTGGTAGCGCGAGCCTCGGCAAAGGCGGCGCGGATCTGGTCGAAATCGTTGCCGTCGGCAAGCTCCACCACGTGGAACTTAAAGGCACGGAACTTGTCGGCGAGCGGCATGGGGTCGTTAACCTCCTCGACGGGGCCGTCGATCTGCAGGCCGTTATGGTCGACGATCACGCAGAGGTTGTCGAGCTGCTGGTTGCCGGCAAACATGGCGGCCTCCCAGACCTGGCCCTCCTCGCTCTCGCCGTCGCCCAGCAGGGCGTAGGTGCGATAGTCGTCGCCCCAGTGCTTGGCGGCAACGGCCATGCCCACGGCGGCGGAGATGCCCTGGCCGAGCGAGCCGGTGGACATGTCGACGCCCGGGGTGTCGTTCATGTTGGGATGACCCTGCAGGTGGCTGCCGATATGGCGCAGCGTCTCGAGATCCTCCTTGGGGAAGAACCCACGCTCGGCGAGCACGGCGTACAGGCCCGGAGCGCAATGGCCCTTGGAGAGCACAAAGCGATCGCGGTCGGCCTTGCGGGAATCGGCCGGGTCGACGTTCATTTCCTCAAAGTACAGATAGGTCATGATGTCGGCAGCGCCGAGCGAACCGCCCGGATGGCCGGACTTGGCAGCGTGCACGCCGGTGACGATGCCCTTCCTTACCTCGTTGGCAACCTTTTTGAGCTCTTCGTCGCTCATTGTGCCTTCCTTTCATCCTCTTTAGACAAGATGCGCACGGCACGGAAAGGTAATCCCAACACAGCCGCAATGCACGTACGTCATTCATTATGCTGGAAACTGATGGCTTTACCAGAGTTTTTATCATTATTTGAACCATTTAGCAGGCAGAACCGCTGATGAAACGGTTTATCAATGTGAACGTCTTTTGGATGGAACGCGATCGACCCTACGCGCTAATGTCCTTGAATCCCTCGCCGAAGGCTTCCGTAACGTCAGCGACCGTCACAATGGCGTGAGGATCGCGCTCGCGCACGATCGTCTTGAGGGTATTGAGCTCTCGACGGCTCACGATGACCATAATCACCGGCTTCTCGGCACCCGAATACATGCCAGTCGCCTTAAACTTGGTACAACCACGACCCAGGCCATACATGATATCGGCAGCGATATCAGGGAACTTGTCCGAGATGATGAGTACCATACGGCGCTTGTTGCCACCATCGACCACGGCATCGATCACGTAGCCGCTAATGACCATCGAAAGGCCTGCATATAGTGCGTTTTCGATTGAAAAGACCGGAGCCGACAGCGCACACACGGCAACGTCGATTGCCATGACGGTCGAGCCCACCGGCAGCGAGGTGTTACGCGAGATGATTTGGCCAATCGTGTCCGAGCCGCCGGTGTTGGCGCCGGCGCGCAACACCATGCCGTAACCGATGCCCGTAATAATGCCGCCCCACATAGCGGGAAGCATCAGGTCCGCATCCGCCAGAGGTGCTACAAACGGGGCGAACAGATCGGTAAAGAAGCCCAGCAGCACAAAGCCCGTCGCGGTCTGCACCACGTAGAACATGCCGCCCTCGCGCATAACGACCAGCAACAGCAAGGCGTTCATCACGATCGTCTGAATACCAACGGGAAGCGATAGGCCACGCGCCGCGCCGACCGCCTGGATAATGGTGGCAAGGCCCGTAACGCCACCGGCAGCAAGGCCGTTGGGAATCAAAAACAGGTCGGTCGCAATAGCGGCCAGAGCACACCCCAACATAATCTGGGGCAGGTCGTGAAAGAAGTTCATCGAAAGAATGCGCTTGATGTCCAGACGATATGCCATGCTGCCTCCCTCAAAAAAGCGCACCCAAACGGATGCGCTTCGAACTTCTTGCTGTATTCGATTCTACCGATTCGCCGGACAAAAACCACCCCTGCGCAGGGTTTATTCTGGATACAAACCCGTCCAACCGTTGGGCTTGGCATCGGCTTGAAGCTGCCCGATGTTTTAGA